>JAHJYN010000111.1 GCA_018826885.1 Alphaproteobacteria bacterium
CGGCGGCGCGGATGATGCCGAGGCAGGCCTCGACCTCGGGGTGGTAGAAGACCGGGCAGATGCCCTGCGCCTCCAGCGCGGCCACGACGGTCAGGCGGTCGGCGGGATAGGCGGGCATGGGGCAGGCTCCGGGTCGGCAGGGGTCGGGTTCAGGGGTGCGACCAACCGGGCCGCGCGTCAAGCCGGGGCGGCTTCACGCTTGGTGTCTCGGACGAGTTCCACCAGCCGGGCGACCTCGGGGCTGTCGGCCTCGAACAGCGGGTCCAGCACGGTGAAGTGGTTCAGCCCGGCCAGCTCCCGGACCGAGGTGTCGGCGCCTGCCGCCCCCCAGCGGTCGGCCATGGACTGCGACTGGCGCCGGAACTCCGGGCTTTCCTCGGCCCCGACCCAGCAGTCCAGGGTCGTGCCGCCGGGGCTGGAGCCGTCCGGTACCGGCCAGTGGATCGGCGACAGGGCGGTGGCCATCAGGGGGTCGAGCTGGAGGGCCTCATTGAGGCTGGTCTCGAGCAGGGGGGCGAGGTCGAACACGCCCGAGATGGCCACGGCCGCTCCCGCCCGGCCCTCGGACAGCAGGGCCGCCGCCATATGGCCGCCCGCCGAATGGCCGAACACCAGCGGGCGGTATCCGGCGCGGTCGCGGATCAGGTCGGTCGCCGCCCGCACCTGCCGCAGGATCTGGCCGAGGCTGACGGCCGGCGCGAGGTCATAGGTGGGAAGGGCCAGTGCGATGCCTTGGCCCAGCAGCGCCGGGGCAATGCCGTGAAACGCCGCCCCGTCCAGCGCCTGCCAGTAGCCGCCGTGCAGGAAGACCGCGACCGGCGCCTCCGGCTGACCTTCCGGCGTGAACAGGTCGATGACCTCGCGCGGCCCGGGGCCATAGGCGATGCGCTCATGGGGATGGTCGGCGCGCGCCGCCGTCGCTCGCTCGGCCCACCTCGCCATGACGGCCCCGTGGTCGGGCACCCGCTGGCGGTTGTTGTACTCGGCTTCGAGGTCCAGGCCCTTACTCCGTCCGTCCGCATCCGCTACAGACCTCCGACCGACCGGAGGGACCGCCAATGATGACCGCCATCTTCGTCTTCATCAAATGCGAGCTGGGGCACGCCAACGACGTCGCCGCCGACATCGTCGACAACGTCGAGCGCGTCTCCGAGGTCTATTCGACCTCGGGCCAGTACGACCTGCTGGCCAAGTTCCAGCTGCCCAAGGAGATGGACATCGGCACCTTCGTCACGAAGGAGGTCCAGACCCGGCCCAACATCCGTGACACCTTCACCGTCATCACCTTCTCGCCCTTCCTGCCGGGCAGCTGACGGCCCCTACTGCGCGGGATAGGCGGGGGGACGAGCCCCCTCACCACCGCCCAGATAGCGGTCCCGCAGCAGGAACGGCCGGCTCTCGAGCGGCTGCTCGACGCCGTTGATGAAGATCGCCACGGGCTGGCTCAGCGGCTCCAGCGGATCGCCGGACCAGATGACCACATCGGCCGCCGCGCCCGCGCGCAGCTCCCCGAACTGGCCGTCCATGCCGAAGATCCGGGCCGGATTGACCGTGATCGCCGCGATCGCCGCCTCATACGGCAGGCCGTGCGAGACGGCGTTGCCGGCGTTGTAGCGGGTCTCACGCGCCCGGTGGATCGAGCCCTCATTGCCCTTGATGGCGATGACGACGCCCGCGGCATCGAGGGCCGCGGCGTTCTGCATCCGCGCGGCGCGGCGCTCGAAATTGCCGGGCAGGTTGCTGATCGGGTTGAGCAGCACCGGCACACCGGCGGCGGCGATCTGGTCGGCGACCAGCCAGCCTTCCTCGGCCCCATCGAGGATGACCTTGAGGCCCTCTTCCTCGGCGAGGCGCAGGACCTGCAGGATGTCGGCGGCGCGCGACACGGTGATGATCAGCGGCATCCGCCCCTCGGCCACCGGGATCAGGGCCTCCAGATCGGCGCGCGACAGCGACAGCGGCCGCAGGTCATCACGCTGATAGGCGGCCTTGTTGCGGGCATAGAGGCGCACCTCGGACAGGGTCTCGCGGAACAGGACCATGGCCCCGCCGCGCGATCCACCGGCCACACCGGCCCCGGCCTCACCGAACGGGGCGACCATGGCCACGCGCGGACGGACCAGGATGTCGGCACCCTCGGCCAGATGGATGACGGCGGCCTGACCCGCGAACAGGCCGGGTGAGTGATACCCGCCCTCACCGGCGCCGGCGGTATCTTCCTCATGATAGTGGCCGCTGGACGAACCGGGGTGGTTCGGCACGACAATGGCGCGCGTCACCCCGCCCAGCCGCGCCACCGGCAGGGTGATGGACCAGGGGTCCAGGCCGTAGGAGACGTCAAAGGCGGCGCTCAGCGTATTGGAGGCATTGCGCAGGTCATTGGTGCCACTGACGGAGGACACTTCCGACCCGCCGAGGCCCGAGTCGACCGCGACGAAGCCCGGGGCGACGATCCGGCCCGTGGCATCGATCACGCGAGCGCCGGCCGGAGCCGCACCCGTGCCGACCGAAACGATCCGGCCGCCGCGCATGACGACGGTGCCGTTCTCGATGACCGAGGTGCCGGTCAGCACCCGGCCGCCGGTGACGGCCACGGTGTCCTGGGCGAGGGCCGGGCCGGCCACGAGGCCGACGGCGGCCACAGCGCCGACGAAAAGGGTCTTGAGGGAGAAGAGACGATCATGGGTCATGTCAGCGGGCTCCCTGGCGGACACCGGCGGCCGGCAGGCCGTAGCCCGGCTGGCCGAGTTCAAAGTCGGATACCGGCTGATAGGTCGGGTCGAACCGGTCGAAGGCGAGGCCTCCGTCGACGAACACCTGATCGGCCCGCGCATAGATGGAGAAGGGATTGGCGCTCCAGATCACCACATCGGCGCGCTTGCCGGGGGTCAGGGAGCCCGTCTGGTCATCGATGCCGATGGCGCGCGCCGCATTCAGCGTGATCCAGCCGATGGCGTGTTCCTCGGTCAGGTCCAGACCCGCCCGACGACCGGCGGCCAGCGCCGCTGCGGCTTCCTGGTTGAGGCGCTGGATCAGTTCGGCGTCATCCGAGTGGACCACGGCGCAGGAGCCTTCCGGCGCATCGACCAGGGCGACGTTCTCCTCGATCGCGTCGAGGCTCTCCATCTTGAAGCCCCACCAGCCGGTCCACATGGCCGCGCAGATGCCCTCGCGGGCCAGCAGGGGCGCCACCTTGTAGGCCTCGGTCGCGTGATGGAAGGTGGTGATGCGATAGCCGAACTCCTTCGACATATCGATCATCAGGGCCATCTCGTCGCCGCGATAGCAGTGGTTCTGGATCAGGATCGAGCCGTCCAGCACGCCGACCAGGGTCTCGTGCTGCAGGTTGCGGGTGGGCGGCGAGCCCTCGCCCGTCTCACGCCACTTGTCCCACTTCTGGCGATAGTCCTGGGCGGCGATGAAGGCGGCGCGATAGCCGGCCATATTGCCCATGCCGGTGGCCGGCGAACGGCCCCGACCGCCATAGAC
>JAHJYN010000112.1 GCA_018826885.1 Alphaproteobacteria bacterium
AGCTGTGCGTCTTGCCCTTGTCGTGGTCGAAGAAGACGCCCGGCGAACGGTGCATCTGCGAGACGATCACGCGCTCGGTACCGTTGACGGTGAAGGTGCCCTTGTCCGTCATGAGCGGGATATCGCCCATGTAGACGTCCTGCTCCTTGATGTCCTTGACCGAGCGGGCGCCGGTTTCCTCGTCCGTCTCGAACACGATCAGGCGCAGCTTGACCTTGAGCGGCGCGGCATAGGTCATGTCGCGCTGGATGCACTCCTCGACGTCGTACTTGGGCGCCTCGAACTCATACGAAACGTATTCCAGCACGGCGCGTTCGTTGAAGTCCTTGATCGGGAAGACGGACTTGAAGACCGCCTCGATGCCCTGATCGATACGGTCGCCCGCGCGCGTCTCGCGCTGCAGGAACTGTTCGTACGAGGCGCGCTGCACCTCGATCAGGTTCGGCATCTGCACCGCTTCCGGGATGCGGCCGAAGGATTTGCGGATACGCTTTTTGCCGGTGAACGACGTGGCGGAGGCGATCTGAGCCGTGAGGGCGAGACCGTCGAAGGATTTGGCCATTCCTGTTTCCCAATCAGCAGGCCGGGCGGCCCGCATTCAAAGCAACGACCCGCGGCCGCCGACGGCGGTCCCGGGCCTTACGGTTGTCGGTGTCCACCCTCGATCGCGGGCCACGGGCCTCTGCGATCAGGACACCAGTCATGTCGGCTCCCTTGGGGAGGAGCGCGCCTTCGCACCGGTCGGAGGGCAACGGACCGGGCCTCGGCGCTGTCGCGCGGACTCGTTACAGAGTTGTGCGGAACGCGGTGATATACTCGCTTTTCCGACGAAATAAAGGCCTGTGGAAAAATTCCTGCCGCCTCAGCCGCAGGTGACCCGCTCGATGACCCCGGTGTCCTGATCGAAGAACACGTTCATGCGGTCGGGGTTGTAGTCCATGGTGACCGCGCAGGTGGTGCAGGCGACCCGCACATTGGCGTCGGAGGCAAAGCTGACCGCCGCCACATTGCGTCCGATCAGGCTCTGGGACCCGGCCGCACCACAGGTATCGGCCATGCCGTCCGGGGCCGGCATCTCGGGATTGGCGGCACAGGCGGACAAAAGGGCCAGTCCGCCCATCAGGACCACAGAACGCATCAACATCGGCAAACTCCTTGGTTCACAGGGCTTAACCGCGGGCGGAGACGCCGGTTCCCGCTAGCCGCAGCTGACTTCCGTCACGCGATTGGTGCCGGCGTCATACAGAATGTTCAGCAGATAGGGCGACCGGGCTTCGGTCCGAGGACAGGTGGTGCAGGCCACGCGGCGATTGGTAAGGTCCGCCGGTACCGGGATCTCGCTTCGATCCCGCCCGACCAGCCACTGCAGGGGCTTGGCGTGGCACAGATCGTTCGGGTCCTGGATCTCCACGGGCGTCTGTCCGGCGTAGGACGTGCGCCCCGCAGTGTCGGCTTCCGGCAAAATCACCACCCCGACCGGACGCGTCGGCAGGGGGTCAGGGGCAGCGCAGGCGCTGACCGCCAGCGCCACGGCAGCCAGGATCAACCCGCCTTTTCCCAACGGCCTTCCAGCGTCTGACGCCAGTAGCTGATGTCCGCGCCGACGCCCTTCAGGCCTTTCCAGCGTTCGCGGGCGGCCTTGAGGGCATCCTCGTCCTGACCGTCGAATAGAATAAAACACCGTTGGAAATCCTCCGTCGGTTCAAAGCCTGCCCCGTCGACAATGAACAGCGCCTGAGCGCCGTTCACATTGGCAGAGCCCGATGTGAACAGGATCGGTTGTCGCTCAGGATGCGGGCCGGAACTGTGGCCGTTGGCGAGAAAACTATCGTCCCGCCAGGTCCACAGCCCTTCGGCCAGCCGGGCAGCCAGGTCGGGATCGCTCACCCGCACCTCGGCCCGAAGGTCTGCCTGCAGCACCTTGTCCAGCAAGGTCGGAAGCACCTGCTCCAGACCCGACCGTTCCAGGTGATAGAACCAGATCTGTGGTCCCGCTGCGGTCATGGCCGACCCCCGGCTCCCTGCCCTCGCCGTCCGCCTCAGCCCTCGTAGGTATCGGCGACCATGCGATCCAGCGTGCGCACACCGAAGCCGACGCCGCCGTCCGGCACCGTGGAGCGCTGGCTCTTGCTGACCCAGGCGGTCGGCGCGATGTCGATGTGCGCCCAGGGCGTCTCATTGATGAAGCGCTTCAGGAACAGGGCGGCGGTGATCGAGCCGCCGGCGCGACCGTTGCCCATATTCTTGACGTCCGCCGCCGGGGAATCGATGTGGCGGTCGTACTGGTCCGGAATCGGCATGCGCCAGAAATTCTCGTCGACCTTCGGACCGGCCTCGAGGATCGGGCCGGCCACCGCGTCGTCGTTCGAGAAGACGCCGGCATAGTCCATGCCCAGCGCCACGATCATGGCCCCGGTCAGGGTGGCGAGGTCGATCATGAATTTCGGCTTGAAGCGATCCTGGGTGTACCAGAGGCAGTCAGCCAGAACGAGGCGACCCTCGGCGTCGGTGTTCAGCACCTCGACCGTCTGGCCGGACAGCGACTTGACGATGTCCCCCGGGCGCTGGGCATTGCCGTCCGGCATGTTCTCTACGAGGCCGATGACGCCCACCGCATTGACCCTGGCCTTGCGCCCCGCCAGCGCATGCATCAGGCCGGACACGGCGGCAGCGCCGCCCATGTCCCACTTCATGTCTTCCATGCCCTCGGGCTGCTTCAGCGAGATGCCGCCGGTGTCAAAACAGACGCCCTTGCCGACGAAGGCCAGCGGCGCTTCGCCCGCCTTGCCCCCGTTCCACTTCATGATCGCGACCTGACTTTCGCGGCGGCTGCCCATGCCCACGGCCAGCAGGGTGCGGAAGCCCAGCTTCTCCAGTTCCTTCTCGTCCAGAACCTCGACCTCGAGGCCGAGGGATTCCAGCGCCTTGCAGCGCCGGGCAAATTCCTCGGGATAAAGGACATTGGCCGGCTCGGAGACCAGATCGCGCGCGAAGATCACGCCGTCCGCCACGGCCGACATGGGGCCGAACGCAGCCTCGGCGGATTTCGGGTCAGCACAGACGATGTTGAGGGCGGTCACCGACGGAATCTTGTCCGGCTTCTGGCGGGTCAGATATTTGTCGAAACGATAGGCGGCCAGCTTGATGGCAAAGCCGACCCGCGCGGCCTGATCGGCGCTCATGGAGCGGGCATCAACGGTCAGGGTCTCGGCGCCGCTCATCTTCACGGCGTGATAGGCGGCTCCCGCGGCTTCCTCGATCGCCAGATCGGTCAGGGCCTCGCGGTCGCCCACACCGGCCAGCACCACGACCGACGCTTCCAGCCCGTGCGGTGCGGTAACGACCAGCGTCTTGCCCTTGCCACCGGTGAAGCGGCCCGACTGCATGGCCCGACTGAAAGCACCGCCCGACTGGCCGTCCAGCGCAGTCCCGCCGTCGCACAGCTTCCGCCCCTCGCCCACGACGAGGGCCAGGGCCTGCGGGCTTCCGAGATCTGCGACAAAGGCGATTTTCATAGAACACTCCCAGCCGGAGCGCTGACTCCGGGTTTCAAACACAAATACAATTGGCGACGTTCAGTTTCGCCTGCGCGTCTCCGTGTGTATTAGATGCGCGTTATCGGCACAGCCTGCAACCGGGCGAAATTTTCCCACTCATGACCCTGATTCAAGGCTACCTTTTTCGTCAGTTACTGCTGCCGGTCGCCGGGGCGTGCGGCGCACTGGTGGGAATCGGTGTCCTCAGTCAGAGCCTTGAGCAGCTGGAGTTCGTGGTCGAACGCGGCCAGAGCCTGTGGCTGATGCTCAAACTGACCCTGCTGGCCGTGCCGCAGTTGCTGGGCGTGGTGCTGCCCATCGGCCTGTTCGTCGGCGCCCTGATCGCCCTCACCCGCCTGCAGCGCGAACAGGAGCTGACGGCGGCCCAGGCAGCGGGTCTGACCCGCGCTGCCCTGATCCGCCCGGCCGCACAGCTGGCCCTGATCCTCGTGGCGCTCGGCCTGCTGATCAATGCCGTGGTCCAGCCCTGGTCGCAAACGACAGCCCGGACCGAAGCCTTTGCGGTCCGCTCTGATCTCGCGGCCCTGCTGGTCGAGGAGGGCGAGTTCGTCCAGGGGCCCGACGGCCTGACGGTCTATGTGCAGGAGATCGAGCAGAACGGCCTGCTGAAAAACCTGTTCATCTATATCGAGAACGACGGCACCACCGAGACGTGGAACGCCACCGAGGCCCGGTTCGGCCGCGTCGACGGGGAGCCAATGCTGACCCTGATCGGCGGCTCCAACCAGCGCTATTCGTCGGCGGGCGTGCTGAACCTCCTGTCGTTCGATACCTATGTCTTCCCGCTGGGCGCCTTTGCGGAGGTGGCCGACCAGCCGCGGTTCAAGCCGGCGGATCTGGGGCTCAGCGACCTGTTCATGCCCCGCCCCGAAATGATTCCCTCGGTCGGCACCCGCAATGAACTGTTGGCCGAGGGGCATTCGCGACTGGCCTCCCCCCTCTATGCCCTGACGGCGATGGCGCTGGCGCTGGCCGCCATTCTGGCCGGATCGTTCAGCCGCACGGGCTATGGCCTGAGGGTCGCCAAGGCGGCGGCGATCTTCCTGCTGGTGCGGATTTTTGGCTACGGCCTGGTGGCGGCGGCGGCGTGGACCCCCTGGCTGAACATCCTGCAATACGCCTTCCCGATGATCGTGGCGGCGGTTGCCACCGCCCTGCTGTTCCGCACGCCGCGGCGCGGTCGTGTTTTACCCCTGTTCAGGATCGGGCACCTGCTCCCCGGGAGGGCCGGCGCGTGAGTTTCAGGGCCACCCGAATCCTCAGTCTGGGCCGGATCGAGCGCTATGTCCTGATCCAGCAGGCTCGCGCCCTCGCCATCGCCCTGGCGGTGATCGCCAGCCTGATCATGCTGATCGATTTCGTGGAGATATCCCGGGGCGTCGGCTCGGACGTCGACCTGTCGGCCCTGCGCATCCTCGGCCTGATGGGCATGAAGTCCCCGGCGGTCATCCTGCAGCTGATGCCGTTCGTCTTCCTGTTTGGGACACTGGCCGCCTATGTCGGCCTGAACCGGCGCAGCGAACTGATCGCCATGCGGGCCGCCGGGCTGTCGGCCTGGCGGTTTGTGCTGCCGGCAGCCGGGACGGCACTGATCTTTGGTGTGCTGACCGTAACGGTTCTGGGGCCCGTGGCCGCCTGGGGCGACGGCCTGTTCCAGCGCGAGCGCACACGGCTGTCCTCGACCCCGGTGGAAACCGACCAGCCCAAGGCGGTCTGGATCCGCGAGGGCGACAGCCAGCGACAGATGATCATCCGCGCGGCCCGGCAGGACAGCGCCACCGCCCGGCTGCAGGACGTGACCGTCTTCATCTATACAGTCGGTGACAAGGGCGCGCTGAGCTTCGTCGAGCGGATCGACGCGGCATCGGCGGCGCTGACCTCGGGCAGCTGGCGCCTGACCGATGCGGTGGGGGCCCAGACCGGCCAGCGCGCCGTGTCCTATGCCCGGCTCGACCTGCCCTCCAGCCTCGCCCGGGACGAGGCGTTCGCGCGGTTCGCCCGGCCGCAGTCGACCTCGCTGTGGGCCCTGCCGACCCAGATCCGGCGTGTCGAGCAGGCCGGCTTTTCGTCAACGGCCTATCGGCTGCGGCTTCACCAGCTGCTGGCCACGCCCCTGATGTTCGCCGCCATGTCGATCCTTGCCGCCGCCTTCTCCCTTCGCCTGATGCGGCTGGGCGATCTGGCGCGCATGTCGATTGCGGCCGTCATCCTCGGTTTCGCCTTTTTCTTCGTAAATCAGACGTTCGCGGCGTTCGGGACGGCAGAGGTGATTCCGCCTTTCCTCGCTGCGTGGTTGCCCCCGGTGCTGACCGGGCTCGCGGCCTTCACCCTGCTGTTCTATACCGAGGACGGCTGAGGCCGCCCCCGTTCGAGGTTGATGTGAAGCAAGACAGGATTTCGTCTGGCCAGGGGGCCCCGCGGCACCGCGATCTGCGCGGGCGTCTGCTGGCGGGCGTCGCGACCCTGGCCTGCGCTCCCCTGCTTCTTGCCGGTCAGGTCCTGGCCCAGGAGACGGCGCCATCTGCCCCCGCCGCCGGATCGGCAGACGGCCTCGCCGCCGAGGCCATCTACATGGACGCCGGGGCGGTGACCCGCGACGGAGACGTCCTGACCGCCGAGGGGACGCCCGACGGGTCCCGCGTCTTCGCCCGCTTCCGCGACCATACGCTTCAGGCGCGGCGCGTGGATTATGATCTGGCCAACCAGACCGCCCGGGCCTCGGGCGAGGTCGAGCTGGTGGCCCCCGATGGAACCGTTGTCTTTGCGTCCCTTCTCGAGCTGGAAGACGATCTGCAGACCGGCGTCGCGGTCGACTTCGCCACGCGTCTCGAGAATGGCGCGAGCCTGATGGCGGCTACCGCCGTCCGTCGCTCGGACACGCTGAACGAACTGAACTACGCCCTCTTCACCCCCTGCCCGATCTGCGACGACGAGGGTCGGCCCAAGACGCCCAGCATCTCGATCCAGGCCGAACGCGTGGTTCAGGACGAAGCCTTGCGGGCCATCCTGTACCGGAACGCCGTGTTCAAGATCGGCGGCGTGCCGGTTCTGTATCTGCCGTTCTTTGGCCACCCGGATCCGACGGTCGAGCGGGCCAGCGGCTTTCTGGTGCCGATCATCGAGTTCGATGAGGAGCGCGGTGTCTCCTACGAACAGCCCTATCTGATTGTCGTCTCGCCCTCCGAGGACTGGCTGATCAGCCCCCAGGTGAACACCGGCGTTGCCCCCCTCCTGAACGTCCAGTGGCGCAGGCGCTTCGCCAACGGCACCATCCAGGTGCGCAGCGGCTATACCTACGAGCGGACCTTCGGGGATTTCGACATCGATGGCGACGGCATCGACGATGTTGCCACGCCGCTCGACCGACAGCATCGCAGCTATCTTCTGGCCCACGGCCGCTTTGACCCCGAGGGTGCATGGCGCTGGGGCTTCACGGTCGAGCGCGTCTCGGACAAGACGCTGTTCGACCGCTATGACGTGCGCAATCCCTATCCGGACAATGGCCTCTACTACGGCGACGAGCGGCGTCTGATCAGCCAGATCTATGCCGAGCACCAGACGCGGCGCAGCTACGTCTCGGTCGCAGCCTTCGACATCCAGAGCCTGCGGGTCGCCATTCCGAATGAGGCCGCGCCCGGCCTCAATGTGTTCGAGTCCGACAGCAGCCTGCCGGTGGTCGCCCCGCTGATCACGGCCCGGTGGGAGCCTCGCGGCGAAGTGCTGGGCGGACGCCTGCGCCTGAGCGGCTCGTCGGTCGCCCTGTTCCGGGATGATTTCGTCGGCAGTCCTGTCCTGCGGCCGGAGGTTCTCCCCGATCCGGTTCCAACCGGCCTGTCGGGCGTTGACAGCCGCCGGATCAGCGGCCGACTGGACTGGCGCCGCGCCATCGTCAGCCGGGCCGGCGTGATCTGGGAGCCGTTCGTCGATGGCCGCGTGGACCTGTATTCGCTCGACGACCTGCCGCCTCCGTTCGAGGCCGGCTCCGAAACCCTGAGCCGCGGTCGCTTCAGCGCCGGTCTGGACGTCCGTTATCCGCTGGTACGGTCCTTTGTCGGAGGCGGAGACCTGATCGTGGAGCCCCGGGCCCAGCTGTCTGTCTCCACCGCGACCGACCTCGACCCCCGCATCCCCAATGAGGACAGCCAGACGCTGGAGCTGGACGAAAGCTCCCTGTTCCGGATGGATCGCTTCCCGGGATACGACCTCTATGAGGGCGGCGTGCGCCTGACGCTGGGCACGCGGGCCACCTATCGCTGGGGCGAGGCGCGCGAAGCCTCCCTCTTCATCGGCAAGAGCTGGCGCGATGATGATGAGCCCGGCCTTCGCGCCCTGATCCCGAACCCGGACCCGCTGGCACCCCCGGCCTTCTACGATCCCAGTGGCCTTGTCTCGTCGTCATCAGACTGGGTGGTCCAGGGCAGCTTTTCGCCGTCCGACGGTGTCCGCGGCTGGGCCCACGCGACGGTGGATGACTCGGGCAATATCCGCCGCGCCGAGGCGTCGGTCGAGGCGACCTGGCGTCGACGGGATCGCGCTTCGGTCACCTATATCGTTGACCGCTCCAACCCCCTCGGCGGGCCGCTGAATCGGAATTACGAGTTCGTTGAACTGCGCGGCCAGCAGTTCATCTGGGGCAATTGGGGGGTCGCCGGCACCGGCGTCATGGACTTCGAACGTGACCTGATCACCCGCTCCGAAATCGGTCTGCTTTTCGATGATGACTGCTTCCGGTTTGAAGTCGGCTACCGCCGGGACAATACCCGGGTCCGGCCCAGCGGCCCGTCTGACGGCGTCTACATCCGCCTAAACCTCGCCACTTTTGGAGGGTCAGGCTATGACCGGAATGAAGGGCGTTGGTAGGCGGGGCACAGGACACGCGCCGGCGGGTTTGACCTCGCGCCGATCTACGTTGATACGGGGCTGAGTGGATACGGGGCTCCTGCGCCGAACCGGTATGAGGAATAAGAACGAACCATGCGTTTCATGCGTACAGTGATCGCGGTTGCGGCGCTTCTGGCCATGGCCAGCCCGGCCCTCGCCCAGACCCCTCCGACCTCGGCCGGCACCCTGGACCCGGCAGCGAACCGGCCGGCCCAGCCGCGCACGGTCGCCGAGCCCCAGTTCCAGATCCAGGACGGCATTGTCGCCACCGTCAATGATCGCATCATCACCGGCTACGATCTGCGCCAGCGGATGCTGCTGATCATCATCATGAGCGAGGTTCAGCCGACCGCCGAGAACGTCGCCCAGATCCAGCGCGAAGCCCTCGACATGCTGATCGAGGAGCATCTCCAGGCCGAGGAAATCGCCAAATTCCCGACCCTGATCATCACCGATGAAGAGGTCGACACCGAAATCGCCGCCATGGCCGAACAGGCCGGCATGGCGCCCGACCAGTATATCCAGGCGCTGGCCTCAGCCGGCATCCACGCGCGCACCATCCGCGAGCAGATCCGCACCGCCATTGGCTGGCGCGAACTGGTCGGCGGCCGCTTTGCCAGCCGCGCCCGCGTCAGCCGTAGCCAGGTCGAACAAAGCCTCCGCAAATATGAGGAAGCCGCCACCAAGAAGCAGTACCTGATCGGCGAGATCTACATCGACGCCAACCGGGTCGGGGGCATGCAGTCCGCCATCACCGGCGGCCAGCAGCTGATCCAGCAGATGATCCAGGGTGCGCCCTTCCAGGCCGTGGCCCAGCAGTTCTCGGCCGCGCCGACAGCCGTGCGCGGCGGCGATGCCGGCTGGGTGGTCGAGGGCACCGTCGCCCCCGCCCTGCAGCAGGCCTTCGACAACCTCGACATCGGCCAGCTGTCCAACCCCATCGTTGTCGAGGGTGGCGTCTACATCATCTACATGCGCGACAAGCGCGAAGGGTCGGCCACCAGCCTGGTGCAGCTGAGCCAGATCATGGTCGAACTGCCCGAAACCGCGACCGATGCGGAGGTCGAGGCCGCGGCCCGGCGCCTGATGGCCGTCCGTCCGGAATTGACCTGCCAGACGATGGTCGCCCGTGCCGCGTCCGAGCCCGGCCTGCTGGGGTCCGACCTCGGCGAAAGCGACGTTCTGAACCTGGCGCCGCAGTTCCAGCCGTTCGCTCGCTCGGCCGAGGTCGGCCAGGTAAGCGAACCGATCCGCACGCCGCTGGGTCTGCATCTGGTGGGCGTTTGCGGACGCCGCGTCGGATCGGCGGACCTGCCGACCTACCGCGACGTCGAATCGCAGCTGCTGCGCGCCAATCTGGCCATGCTCGGCCGCCGCTATATGCGCGATCTGCGCGCCGACGCCCTGATCGAGATGAAGTGATGACCCGGCCCCGGCCGCCGCTTGCCCTGTCCATGGGCGATCCGGCCGGCGTGGGCCCCGAGATCATCGCCGCCGCCTGGAAAGCGCGCCCCTGCCCGTTCGTCGTCGTCGGCGACGCGCGGATGATGGCCGAGCACGCCCCGGTCGAAGTCGTGACGGATCCGGGGTCAGCCGCCGCAGCGTTCGAGCGCGCCATCCCGGTGCTGGATCATCCTCTGAGCGCCCCGGTGACCCCCGGACAGCCCGATCCGGCCCATGCCCCGGCCATCACCGGCTGGATCGAATCGGCGGTCCGGCTGTGCCTCGATGGCTCGGTCGGCGGCATGGTCACGGCCCCGATCGCCAAGGCGCCGCTCTATCAGGCCGGCTTTCGCTTTCCCGGCCATACGGAGTTTATCGCCGAACTGACGGCGTACACCCCGTGGCGCCAGACGCGCGGACCGGTAATGATGCTCACGGCCAGGGATCTGCGCGCCTGTCTGGTGACCATCCATACGCCCCTGTCGCAGGTACCCGAGATGGTCACGGCCGAGCGGGTCAGCCGCGTGGCCCGGGTGGTTCATGAGGCGCTGATCCGCGATTTCGGCATCGCCCGTCCCCGTCTGGCGCTGGCGGGGCTCAATCCACATGCGGGCGAAGGCGGCTCCATAGGTCTGGAGGAACAGGAGGTCCTGATCCCGGCTGCCACCGCTCTGCGGGCCGAAGGGCTGGACATCGGCGACCCCCGGCCGGCCGACACCCTGTTCCACGACGAGGCCCGCGCCACCTATGATGCCGTCCTGTGTCTGTATCACGATCAGGCCCTGATCCCGGTGAAGACCCTCGACTTCTGGGGCGGTGTGAACGTCAGCCTGGGTCTGCCCGTGGTGCGGACCTCGCCCGACCACGGGACCGGCTTTGACATCGCCGGGCGCGGCATCGCCCGGCCCGACAGCCTGATTGCCGCCCTGACCCTCGCCCGCACTATGGCCGACCGCCGGATCGCTGCCGCATGACCGACCTGCCTTCCCTGCGAGAGTCGCTGGACGCCCACGGGCTGATGGCGAAGAAGAGCTTCGGCCAGCATTTCCTGCTGGACCTCAATGTCACGCGCAAGATCGCCCGGCTGGCCGGACCGTTTGCCGGCGATGCCGTGATCGAGGTCGGCCCCGGCCCCGGCGGTCTGACGCGTGCCCTGATGGAGAGCGACGCCGGTCGGGTGGTGGCCGTCGAGAAGGACGCGCGCTTTCTGCCCCTTCTCGGCGAACTCGATGACGGTAGCGGTCGCCTGCATCTGGTCGAGGGCGACGCCCTCAAGGTCGATGAGCGCACCCTGGTCGATGGTCCGGCCCATCTGGTGTCGAACCTGCCCTACAATGTCGGCACCGCCCTGCTGATCAAATGGCTGACGGGTCCGTGGACGCCCGCTTCGATGACGCTGATGTTCCAGAAGGAGGTCGCCCAGCGCGTGGTGGCCCAGCCCGACGACGACGCCTATGGCCGGCTCGCCGTCATCAGCCAGGCCCTGTGCGAGGCGCGCATGGTCATGACGCTGCCTGCGGCCGCCTTTACCCCGCCGCCCAAGGTGGCGTCAGCGGTCGTGCATCTGGTGCCGCATGCCGAGCGGCTGGCCGACGACCGCATCCGCAAGCTGGAGCGGGTGACCGCCGCGGCCTTTGGCCAGCGCCGCAAGATGCTGCGTTCCAGTCTCAAATCTCTCGGCGGGGCGGCCCTGTGCGAGGCCGCCGGGATCGAACCGGACGCCCGGGCCGAGACCATCGACGTCGCCGGCTTTCTGCGGCTGGCCGACGCGCTCGCCTGACGATCAGTCTCGCGGGGCCAGACGCTCCGGGAAGGGGCGTCCGAGGGCCTCGGCCACAGCCTGCTGACTGATCAGGAACACCTCTTCCCGCCGGTGGTAGTTGTTCGACAGGACGATCACGACAATCCCGGCGTCGGGCTGCCAGACCATCATGTTGCGGAAACCGGACCAGCTGCCGGTGTGGTAGATCTGGCGGTCGTCAAAGGCCGGCTCGACCTGCTGTCCCAGCGCCCGGCTGAACAGGCCATAGCCCCAGTGCCGACGCGGACCGCCCCGGCGCTCCTCAGGGGTGTCGCCCGGCGCATGGTCCGCAATCAAGGCCGCATAGGCCTCCGGGCTCAGTAGCCCGCCCCGATGCAGCGCCCAGGCCCAGGCCAGCAGGTCGTCCATGGTCGAGGACAGGGCGCCTGCGCCCGGAATGATGCTGACATTCGCCTCGGGCTGGGGCGTGATCCCCGCAGGGAAGTCGGCATAGCCCATGGCCAGCCCGGGCACGGCGTCAAAGCCGGTCCGGCTCATACCCAGCGGCTCAAAGAAGGTTTGCTCCAGATAGCGCTGAAAGGGCACACCCGTTGCGGCCTCGACCACGGCGGCCGCCAGATTGAAGCCGGCGTTGTTGTAGCGCAGGTCCGTGCCCGGCTCGAACTGCAGATTATAGAGGGCGCTGTCCCGCGTCAGCTCTTCGAGGGTCGCCGGGGTCACGCGTCGGGTGCCCCAGCCCGGGCGCGCCATCAGGTCGGGGATGCCCGACTGGTGCGAGATCAGATGTCCAACACGGATGTCGGCCCAGGCCTCCGGACAGTCAGCGATCCAGTCACAGACCGGATCCTCGATGCTCAGGACGCCGTCGTCCCGAAGGCGCAGGATGGCGGCGGCGGTGAACATCTTGCTCACCGAGGCCAGCCGCAGAGGGGTGTCCAGCTGGAACGGGCGACCGGCTTCGCGATCCGCCATGCCATAGACCTGCCGGAACAGGACCTGGTCCCCGCGCGCCACCAGCACCGCCCCGGTAAAGCGGCCCCGGTCCGCAAGGGCCTCCAGCGACGCCTTCAGCCGGGGCATATCCTCGACCACGACGACCGGCGGTCGCGCCGCGACGACAGGGCCGGACGCAGCCTCAGCCGTGTCCTGACCGGTTTCGGTTCGTGACGTCACGGCCCATGCGGACGCGATCAGAACAGCCAGAGCCGCAAGGCCGGCGAGAATCGGTAAGGGTCTCATCCGACCCTAGATATCGAACGTCAGGCCGAACTGGGCATAAAGAGCGCGTGAGTCCTGCCATTTCGGATCGACCTTGACCGTCAGGAACAGGTGAACCGGGCGGTCCATGAGCAGGGTGAGTTCCTCGCGCGACTTCTGGCCGATCCATTTCAGGGTCTGGCCCGAGCGCCCCAGCACGATCGGTCGCTGGCTCTCGCGCTCGACATAGATGGTCTGCTCGATCCGGACGGAGCCATCGTCGCGCTCCTCGAACGCCGTGGTCTCGACCGCCGCCGAATAGGGCAGTTCCTCGTGCACCCGCAGGAACACCTTCTCGCGCGTGATCTCGGCGGCCAGAACCCGCAGCGGCAGGTCCGCGCTCTGATCCTCGGGATACAGCCAGGGGCTTTCCGGCATCAGGCCCGAGAGGTGGGCCTTGAGGTCCAGCACCCCGTCGCCGGTCGCCGCCGAAATCAGGAAGACGTCGCTGTAGACACCCGTGTTGAACAACTCGGTCATCACCTTCAGCATCGACTCGCGCTTCAGGCCGTCGATCTTGTTGAGCGCCAGGATCGCCTTGCTGTCGCGACCCTTGAGGGCCTGGATGATGGTCTCGACATCCTCGACCGAGCGGCGGTCGGCGGGCGAGCCCTTGCCTTCGCCGATGGCCATCTGGGCCGAGGTGTCGACCAGATGCACGACCGCGTCGGCTTCCTCTGCCCCTTCCCAGGCCGAGGCGACCATGGCGCGGTCCAGCCGGCGGCGCGGGTTGAAGATACCGGGGGTATCGACCAGCACCATCTGGGTCTGGCCGTCCATGACGATGCCGCGTACCGGAAAGCGCGTGGTCTGCACCTTCTGGGTGACAATCGACACCTTCGAGCCCGTCAGCCGGTTGACCAGCGTCGACTTGCCGGCATTGGGCGCGCCGATCACGGCGACGAATCCGGCCCGCGTTCCGGTCTGTGGGTTCTCAGAGGTCAAATCACGCCTTCACGCTTCATCAGGGCCAGGGCGGCCGCTTTCTCCGCCTCCTGACGCGAACGACCGGTCGCGGTCAAGGCATCCGTGCCGCTGATCGTCACTTCGACGCGGAAGGTCGGCGCATGATCGCTGCCGGTTCGCTCGACCACACGATAGGCGGGAAGCCCCCGCCCGACCTTGAGCGACCACTCCTGCAGGGAGGATTTTGGATTGCTGAGGCTGCGCGAGGAAGGATTCTCCAGCTCGTTCCGCCACAGGTGATCGAATGCCGTGCGGGCCGCATCCAGCCCGCCGTCAAAATAGATCGCGGCCAGAATGGCCTCCATGGCGTCGGCCAGGATGCCGTCGCGACGCCGCCCGCCCTGCTTGCTTTCGCCGGGGGACATGCGCAGGGCCGGCCCCACGCCCGCAGCTTCTCCTACCCGGGCGCAGGCCGCCCGATCCACCAGACCATGCAGACGCGAGGACATCTCGCCCTCGTCCGCCTGGGGGAAGTCGCGCATCAGCCGCTCGGCAACCAGCAGGCCCAGCACCCGGTCGCCGAAGAACTCCAGCCTCTGGTTATCCAGAATGGGCCGTCCGGCGGCGTCATGTGCGGCCCCCTCGCCCACACTGGGGTGGGTCAGGGCGCGCTCCAGCAGGGAGGGATCGCGGAACTCATATCCCAGTGTCCGGGCCAGCGCCTGGACGGCCTCACTCCGCCGATCCGCCATCCCCTATTTCAGGACGGTGAAGAAGCGGCTCAGGTTGACCTTGCTGAACCAGCTGATCGGATTCCAGAGCGACGCCCCTTCTTCCCACGAGAACAGGATCATCTCGGCCTTGCCGATCAGGTTCTCCGCGGGGACCAGACCGACGCCCATGGCCGACTGTTCGCGGCTGTCGATCGAGTTGTCGCGGTTGTCGCCCATCATGAAGTAATAACCCTCGGGCACCTCGAACACCGGCGTGTTGTCGAGGCTGTAATTCGGGCCGAAGTCCTGGATCTGGTAGCTGCGGCCGCCGGGCAGGGTCTCACGCAGGGTGGTGACCGTCTGGCCGTTCTGGCCGTCAAACATTTCCGCCACTTGTGCCCCGGTGACGACGACGTTCTCGACCGGCTCGCCGTTGAGGTGCAGGACGTTGTTGATCATCTGCACCCGGTCGCCGGGCACGCCGATCACGCGCTTGATGTAGTCGGTCTTGTTGTCGCTCGGCAGCTTGAAGACGGCGATGTCGCCGCGCTCCGGCGCATTGCCCATGATGCGGCCCTCGAACAGCGGCGGGCTGTAAGGGATGGCGTGCTTCGAATAGCCGTAGGTCCATTTGGACACGACGATATAGTCGCCCTCGTACAGGTTCGGCTCCATCGAGGCCGACGGAATGGTGAAGGGCTGGAACAGGAAGATTCGCAGCAGAATGGCGATGAACAGGGCGATGGCGACGGTCTTGATGATCTCGACCCACTCGTTCTTGTCGCTTTTGCCGCCGTCGGACTCGTCACCGCCGTCGTCACCGTCATCCCCGTCGTGGGCATCGCCCTCGTCGCTCCACACCGGGCGACGCGAGGACTCCGACCCGGCGCCGGATGAGGCGGCCGCAAGCGCTGCCGCGGCCGCGATCGGCTCGGGCGGCGGCGTCATGGCCTCGGCCGGGGTCGGCTCGGGCTCTGGCGCAGGGGCGGGCTCGGGCTCGGACACGTGCTCCGGCTCCGCAGCCACCACCGGTTCGGCGGCCTCTTCCGGGACCACGACCGGCTCGACGTCCGGCGTCACCTCGACGGCGGGCTCGGGCTCGCCGTGCGATGCGGGCTCTTCGACGTCAGCAGCCGCAGGCTCGGCCTCAGCCGGATGGGCCGCGTGCGTCTCCGCATGAGCCGTGTCCGACTCGACCGGTTCGGGCGTCGGCGTCGCGTCGTGCGCGCCGTGATCGTCCGTCTCGGTCGTCTTGTTCTCTTCGGTCATTGCAGAACCCCCGGTGTGCCGCGCGCAAGCGTGACAGGCCTATAGCCTGATTATGTGACGGGCAAGACTTCGATCACCACGAAGGCGAGCGCATAGGGATGCTCGTCGCTGAGC
>JAHJYN010000113.1 GCA_018826885.1 Alphaproteobacteria bacterium
ACCGAGAAATTCGCCTACAAGCTCGGCTGGTTCGACCGCCTGAACGCCCATGCGCGCGACCTGCTGGCGCTCGAGGAAGCCTTCGTCCTGTGCGGCGACTACAATGTCATCCCGACGCCCGACGATGCCCGCGACCCTTCGGCCTGGACCGACGACGCCCTGTTCCAGCCGGAAAGCCGCGCCGCATTCCGCGCCCTGTGCAATCTCGGCCTGTCCGACAGCCATGCGCTGGGCCGCGAGCCCGCCGGCACCTACACCTTCTGGGACTATCAGGCCGGCGCCTGGCAGCGCGACCACGGCATCCGCATCGACTTTCACCTCCTGTCCCCCCAGGCCGCAGACCGCTTCGCGGGTATCCAGACCCATCGTCAGGCGCGCGAGATGGACAAGCCCAGCGACCACGTGCCCGTGGTCGTGACGCTGGAGGACTGAAGGTGAGCGAGGCCGTGCGGTTCCTGCTGCTGGTCGCCCTCGCCGCCGCGGCCCTGACCACCGTCATGCTTGCTCTCGCCTGGTGGATGGAGAGCGAGCGCCGTCTCCGCCGCACCCTGCTCAAGACCCTGGGCGTCGCCCCCGAGGTCGAGGCCTTCTCCCCCGCCGAGGGCAAGGCCGCCGGGCTCGACTTCGATGAGGGCCAGATCGCCGTCCTCTGGGCCCGCGGCGGCCATGGACTGGTCTATGGCTTTGAGGAGATCGAGGGCGCCGAGATCATCGTCGACGGCCACGTCGTCGCCCGGGTGCGCCGCGGCGAACCGCGCAAGGCCCTCGACATCCTCGCCCCGGAGGCCGAACTGGTCGTCCTGCGCCTGATGTTCATGGACGCCCGCTATCCGGAATTCGAGCTGAATCTGTGGAATGCCACCGCCCCCACGCCCGAGGGCTCGCCCTCCGAGGCGCTGCGGCTGGGGCGCCGCTGGCTGTCGCATCTGGACGCCCTGCTGCGCGCGTGACGCCTCGGGCCTGAACCGCGCCTTTGGGCTTTGCGTTCCGCCCCTGCGGGTCTAGAAGCCCGCCCATTCCTGTTTTGCCTTTCTCCGGGGAGTGCCCGCCGTGGCCCGCCTGTTTGACGCCTATCTGATCGCCGACTGGACCGCCGCCGAGACGCGCAAGCTGGGCGACCAGTCCCTGTGGGTGGGCGTCGCCAAGCGCGACGTGCGCTTCCGCCTCTATACCGAGACCCACAATGTCGCCTCGCGCGCCGAGGGCGAGGCCCTGATCGCGTCCCTGCTGGCCGACCACAGGAAGCGCGGCGACCGCGTGCTGGTCGGCTTCGACTTCAACCTCGGCTATCCGACCGGTACCGGCCAGCGGCTGGGCCTCAAGGATGCCAGCTGGCGCGGTCTGTGGGACTTCATTGCCTCGAACGTGGTCGACAAGGCCGACAACACCAACAACCGCTATCAGGTCGCGGCCAAGATGAACCGGCTGATGACCGATCAGGCCTGGCCGTTCTGGGGCGCGCCCGCCAAACAGACCCAGCGCTGGCTGACCGCGACCAAGCCGCCCGAGGGCGCCGGAGCCGACATCCCCGAGTTCCGGGCCACCGAACGCGCCGCCCGCGAGGGCCGGCTCCAGCCCAAAAGCGTCTGGCAGATGCATGGCGCCGGCGCCGTCGGCGGCCAGACCCTGGTCGGCATCGCCGCCGTCAATCGCCTGCTGAAAAAGCTCGACCCGTCGGCCGCCGTCTGGCCGTTCGGCACCGGCTGGCGCGCGCTGGACGCCTCTGACCTCGAGCCCCTGTCGGCCCTCGTCGTCGAGGTCTGGCCGTCGCTGTTCAACGCCCAGCCGAAAGAGGGCGAGTTCAAGGATCAGGCCCAGGTCCGCGTCACCGCCGAGACCTTTGCCAATATGGATGAGCGCGGCGAACTGGCTGCGGCCTTTGCCCCGCCCAAGGGCGCCTCCGACGACCTGATCCGTCAGGTCGAGACCGAGGAAGGCTGGATCCTCGGCGTCACCCGCCTGCCGCCGGTCTAGGCGTCGCGCTCGCCGACGAAGTCCTGCGCGAACTCGGGGGCATCCTCGTGGTCCAGCAGGTCCAGCTCGTCGTCGCCGTCCGAGGCACGCCCCGGGTCCGGCACCTCGAAGCCGCTGGGCATGGACATGTCCAGCAGGCCCGCCGCCTTCATCTCCTGCACGCCCGGCATGTCGCTCAGGCTGGCCAGGCCGAAATGCTCCAGAAACCGATCGGCGGTGCCATAGGTGACCGGTCGACCGGGCGTGCGCCGCCGCCCCCGCAGCCGGACGAACCCCATCTCCAGCAGCTGGTCCAGCGTGCCTTTCGACAGGGACACCCCGCGCACGCTCTCGATCTCGGCCCGGGTGACCGGCTGGTGATAGGCGACGATGGCCAGGGTCTCCAGCGCGGCCTTTGACAGGCGGCGCGGCTCCTCGCGCTCCTCGGTCATCAGGAAGCCGAGGTCCGGCGCCGTGCGGAAGCTCCACCGGTCGGCGACCACCTGCAGCGTCACCCCCCGGTCGCGGTAGCGCTCGACCAGTCGCGACAATGCCCGCCCCACATCGGCATCCTCGGGCAGGCGCCGCGCGATATCGGCCGCCGACAGCGGCCCCGCCGCAGCGAACAGCAGCGCCTCGACCCGCCGTTCGATCTCGGTGTCGTCGGGCCGGAAAGCCAGCCCCGCCCTGGACCCTGTCGCCTCATCGCTCATGGCGTCAGCTCCAGCGGCTGGCCGTGCGCGCGCCGCCGCAGATAGACATCGGCAAAGGCCTCGGCCTGGGTGACGTCCAGCGCCCCTTCCTTGACCAGTTCCAGACTGGCCGACAGGGTCGAGGCGACATAGCTGGCCGGGCTGGGGCCGTCGCGCTCGCCCGTCTCACTGACCGCCTCGGCCCGCGGCGCGATCTCGTCCAGCGCTGTCCACGCGTCCATCCCGGGCAGGCGATCGCGCAGCCAGTCGCGCGCCGCCTCCAGCGGAAAGGCCTCGACCCGCAGGCCGGGATTATACGCCCGCCGCTCGGCCCGTCGCCGCTGGCTGACATAGGCGGTCATCAGCTCATACAGGCTGGCATCGATCTGGTCTGACGGCACGATCACCGTCGCCTCGGGATCGCCCCGGGTGAACACATCGCGCTTCAGGATCGGCTGGCGCATCAGGGCCTCGCCCGCCGTACGCATGGCCTCCAGCTTGCGCAGCCGGAACGCCAGCGCCGCCGCCATCTCCTCGGCCGGGATCTCGGCATCGGGTGCCGCTTCCGTGCGCGGCAACAGCAGCCGCGACTTCAGATAGGCCAGCCACGACGCCATCACGAGATAGTCCGCCGCCAGCGCAAAATTTCGCCGCCGCGCCTCATGCACAAACGCCAGATACTGTTCCGCCAGCCGCGTGATCGACAGGGTCAGAAGGTCGACCTTCTGGTTTCGCGCCAGCGCCAGCAGCACATGCAGCGGCCCCTCATAGCCGTCCAGATCGACGACGAAGGCCTCCTCCGGCTCAACCGCCTCGACCGCGGCAAAGTTCAGGTTGGGCTGGAAGGTGCGGCTCACCCCTGCGCCTCCCCGACGTCCGGCCCGGCCTTCGCCTCCAGATACGACGCCATCATCCGGTCGAAACGCGCCCGGGCTTCGACGACATCGAGCGGCTCGGGCGCCTGGACGATGCGGGCAAGGGCGGCGTCCGCGCGCCGGGCCGACTTGCCCTTCAGCTTGCCGACGCCGGCCGCCACCTGCTGCATTTCGTCCATGTCGCCATTCCAGTGCACGACGATGTCGCACCCGGCTTTCAGCGACGCCTCGGCCCGTTCGGTCAGTGTGCCGGACAGGGCATTCATGACCAGATCGTCCGACAGCAACAGGCCCTTGAAGCTAAGGTGCTTGCGGATCAGCTTGATGGCCTTCTTCGACTGGGTCGCCGGGTGCTTCGGGTCGATCGCGGTAAAGACCACATGGGCCGTCATGGCGATCGGCATGTCCGACAGCGCCTTGAACGGCGCGAAGTCCCACCCGTCCAGCGTATCGAGGTCGGCGTGGACGGTCGGCAGTTCCTTGTGACTGTCGGCAAAGGCCCGGCCGTGACCCGGCATGTGCTTGATCACGGGCAGCACCCCGCCCGCCATAAGCCCCTCGGCGGCGGCGCGGCCCAGCACGGTCACGGTGGCGGGATCGGTCGCATAGGCCCGGTCGCCGATAATGTCGTGGGCGCCCGCCACCGGCACATCCAGAACGGGCAGGCAGTCGATGGTGATCCCGACGTCCCTCAGATCATGGGCCATCAGCCGCGCACCCAGTCGGACCAGCTCGCGCGCCGTCGCTACGTCATTGCTGGCCTTCAGATAGGCATCGCCGGGCGGATACTTCGGCCAATGCGGCGGCCCCATGCGCTGGACCCGGCCGCCCTCCTGATCGATCAGGACCGGCGCATCGGGGTCACCGACACTGTCCCGCAGGTCGGCGGTCAGCGCGCGCAGCTGCTCCGGGCTGTCGACATTGCGCCGGAACAGGATGAAGCCCCACGGGCGGGTGTCGGCGAAGAAGGTCTTCTCCTCCGGCGTCAGGCGATGGCCACTACAGCCATATATGGCGGCGCTTCTCACCCCGGATCAGCGCACGATGCAGTCGCCGCCCGAGGCCTTGATGGCATCGCACAGCCCCTGGGCCTGCTCGCGGCTCAGGCCCGAGACGGTCGTCCGGTACAGGGTCGAGCCGCTGGAC
Source organism: Alphaproteobacteria bacterium (assembly GCA_018826885.1). Lineage (GTDB taxonomy): Bacteria > Pseudomonadota > Alphaproteobacteria > Caulobacterales > Caulobacteraceae > Brevundimonas. Next base: position 4,667 of record JAHJYN010000113.1, read on the forward strand.
GAGGTCACTTCCTGCACCCGCTTGACCGCACCCTGGGTGTACTGGCTGTAGCGTCCGACCACCCGGCCGTATTCGGTGTCCGCCAGCCCGGGGGTCGAGAAGGCCCCGATCTGCACGGACGAATTGCCACCGGCGGCGACCGGACGGTCGGCGGGCTGGGGACGGGCCGGCGTCGGCGCCGGCGTTGCCGCATCCGCCGGGCGCGCATTGGGCTGGATCGCTTCCGGCGGCGCCACATAGGTCGGGGCGGTGACCAGCGGCTCGGCCTCATCATAGACGTCGATCCCGGCCGCCGGATCGACCGGCTGGGCGTCCTCGGCGGCTTCGACCTTCAGCTCGCCGACGGGCGTGCCGATGGCCGGCGGAGCATCTTCGGAGCCGCGCGCCCCGGCGCGGTAATAGATGACCACCACAATGATCAGCAGCAACAGCACGGCGGCGCTGATGATCAGGGTGACCGGCGGACCGCCGACGCCGCTGCGGCGCGCGTCATATCCGCCCCCGCCCCGGCGGAACGGCAGCTCCTCGTCGGTCGGCGGCGTATAGGCACCCCGGTCACGACCGGCGCCCGGATCCTGGCGATAGGGGTCTTCGTGCGACATGGGAGGGCCTCAATGCATGTGCGTCCGCGAATCGCGCGGCTGAGCGCCTATCCTAGCGCTCCCGGCGGTCGCATTCGAATCACAGATCGAGTGCCAGATCGAGTGTGAACAGCTTTCTGTGTTCCTCGATCGCATATCGGTCGGTCATTCCGGCGATATAGTCGCAGACGGCCCGGGCCCGGCGCGCCGGATCGCCTTCGCTGGCCCGCTCCGCCCATTCGGGGGGCAGGATATCCGGCTCGGCCAGGAACAACTGGAACATCTCCGACAGGATGCGTCGGGCCTGGCTGCGGGTGCGGTTGACGCGGTAGTGGCGATACATGCGCGTGAACAGAAACCGGCGCAGCGCCCCCAGATCGGCCAGCATGTCGGGCGAAAAGGCCACCAGCATCCGCTTCGCGAGGCGCACATCCTCGACCGTCTCGATGCCGTCGGCCTTTAACCGACGCGCGGTCTCCGCCAGCACATCCTCGATCATGGCGCCGATCATCCGCCGCACGGCCTCCAGCCGGATCATCCGCGCATCCATATCGGGCCAGTCGTCGCGTGTCCCCTTCAGGATCGGCCCGATCAGCGGCACCTCCATCAGGTCCTCCAGGGTGAACAGGCCCGCCTGCACCCCGTCGTCGACGTCGTGGTTGTTGTAAGCAATGTCGTCGGCGATGGCCGCGACCTGGGCCTCCAGCGAGGCGAAACTGTTCAGGCGCAGGTCCCAGTCCTTCGAGAATTCCGCCACCGGCTTCCACGAGGGGCGGTCCAGCATGCCGTCGACCGGGCCATTGTGCTTGATGACGGCTTCCAGCGTCTCCCAGCTCAGGTTCAGCCCCAGAAAATCCGGATAGCGTTCCTCCAGCCGGGTGATCACGCGAAACGTCTGGACGTTGTGATCAAACCCGCCCCACGGTTCCATGCAGGCCTGCAGTTCGTCCTCGCCCGCATGGCCGAACGGCGGATGGCCCAGGTCATGCGCCAGCGCCACGGCCTCGGCCAGATCGGTATCCAGCCGCAGCGCATGGGCCAGCGACCGGGCGATCTGCGCCACTTCCAGACTGTGGGTCAGGCGGGTGCGATAGTGGTCGCCCTCATGCGCCACAAACACCTGGGTCTTTTCCTTCAGCCGGCGAAAGGCCGTCGAATGGATGATGCGGTCGCGGTCGCGGGCAAAGGCCGT
>JAHJYN010000114.1 GCA_018826885.1 Alphaproteobacteria bacterium
CTGAACCACATCGCCGCCAGCTCGACCGCCGCCCTGCCCCAGACCCAGGTCATCGAAGGCAAGCTGGTCCGCGTGCTCAGCTGGTACGACAACGAATGGGGCTTCGCCACGCGCATGGCGGATACCGCGCTGGTGATGAGCAAGCTGATTTAGGCACGTGCGCGTCTCCTCCCCGTCGCGCAGCGATGGGGAGGGGGACCACGAAGTGGTGGAGGGGTTCTTCTCCAATCACATCGAGTCCGGGGCGAGAGCCCCTCCGTCACGGCGCAAGAAGCGCCGCGCCACCTCCCCATCGCGGCGCGACAGGGAGGAGACAGGGAACACGTTCATGACCTTCCGCACCCTCGACGACGCCAAGGATCTCGCTGGCAAGACCGCCCTCGTTCGCGTGGACTTCAACGTCCCGATGGAAGACGGCAAGGTCGCCGACGACACGCGCCTGCGCTCGGCCCTGCCGACCATCGAGCGGCTGCGCGATGCGGGGGCAAAGGTCGCGCTTCTGGCCCATTTCGACCGGCCCAAGGGCAAGCGGGTGCCGGAGATGAGCCTGCAGCCCGTCGTCGATGATCTGGAGCGGCTGCTCGGCGCGCCCGTGCGCTTCGCCGATGACTGCGTGGGCGATGCCGCAAAGACCGCCATCGCCGATCTGGACGCCGGCGGGGTGATCCTGCTGGAGAATGTCCGCTTCCATGCGGGCGAGGAGAAGAACGACCCCGCCTTTGCCGCCGAGCTGGCCGAGCTGGGTGACCTTTACGTCAATGACGCCTTTTCCGCCGCCCACCGGGCCCACGCCTCGACCGAGGGGTTGGCGCGCCTGCTGCCTGCCTATGCCGGTGAGGCGATGAAGCGCGAGCTTGAGGCGCTGGACGCGGCGCTGGGCAATCCGGTCAAGCCGGTGCTGGGCATTGTGGGCGGGGCCAAGGTCTCGACCAAGCTGGACCTGCTCAAGAACCTCGTCGGGCGGCTGGACCGGCTGGCCATCGGCGGCGGCATGGCCAACACCTTCCTGTTCGCGCAAGGGATCGACATCGGCGGGTCGCTGGCCGAGCGCGACATGGCCGACACGGCGCGCGAAATCATCGCCGAGGCCGAGGCCAAAGGCTGCGAACTGCTTCTGCCGATCGATGTGGTCGTGGCCACCGAGGTCAAGCCGGGCGCCGAGACCCGCACCGTTCTGGCCCGCGAACAGATCGGCGACGACGAGAAGATCCTCGATGCCGGGCCCCTGACGGTCGAAAAACTGGTCAAGGCCATGGCCCTGTCACGCACCCTGATCTGGAACGGGCCGCTGGGCGTGTTCGAGGTGCCGCCCTTCGATGCCGCGACCGTCAAGGCGGCCCAGGCGGCGGGCCAGCTGGCGACCAGCGGTGCCATCACCGCCGTGGCCGGAGGCGGCGACACCGTCTCGGCCCTGAACCATGCCGGCGTGGTCGATCAGATGACCTTCGTCTCGACCGCCGGCGGCGCCTTCCTCGAGTGGATGGAGGGCAAGCCCCTGCCCGGCGTCGAGGCCCTGCGCGCCTGACGAAACCCGATAAACGGCCGCAATTCCTTGTTCCGGGACCGCCCTTGACGCTACCTTGGCCATAAGGGTCAGGGAGTGCGGGCATGAGCGACGAGACCACCGGCGAGGACGATGTCTTCATCACCGGAGCGGCCACGCGGGTCAGACCGGTGTCAAAAGGTCAGGGTTGTCTGATCTCTGCGGGGCTTCTGGTCGGGGCCTTTGTCGCCTTCTTCGTCCTGATATTTCTGGTCATGGCCGCGATGGGCCTGGTCACCAGCGACGACGACCGCCAGTCCATCCGCGGCATCCTGCTGCTGATCGCCGGTGTTGCCGTGATCGTCTGGGGGGCCGGCTGGGTGTTTCGCTGGAACACGCGCCGGGGGCTGCGCGAAGAGGTTGTGGCGCGCCTGCCCGGCTTTACGGGGCGCACCATTCCGGTCGGTCAGCTGCTGAATGGCCCGGCCGCCGCCGGCAAGCTGGAAGGGAAATATCTGCTGGCGGTGGGGCAGGATCGCTTCCTGCTGATGCGCCACTTCCACAACACCGAGCATCTCGATGCCTTCCGGGCGCTGGTGATCGGGCAGTTCATCAATGCCTACCGACCAAATGGACTGGCGCGGGTGATGGATTTCGCCATCCCCTACGGACACATCCGGTCCATCTCGGTCGACGCCCTGACGCCGGAGCAGTTGCGCAAGGGAGCGTTCGGCCGGGCCGTCGCCCACGGCCTCGCGTCGTGGGCCCTGGACGCAGCCTTCGGCACCCGCTCGACCCAGGACGTCAAGGCGGCCTTCATCCGCATCGAGATGATCGACGGCCAGTCTCTGGTCTTCTCGGTGCCCAGCCGGGTCAGCGCCGGTCTGGTGTCGGCGCTCGCCGCCTCTGCGGAAAGCGCCAGCCGCGGCACCGGACACGAGATCAGTCTGGGCGAGGCCACCTGGGATGGCATCGAGACGCTGCTGACGCGCAGCGGTCTGGTCGACGCCCCGAGCGACGGGTGGGACGACTTCTTCGCCAATCTCAGGCCGGACGGCCAGCGGGCGCGCAGTTTCGCAGGCCTTGCCGCCTGGCGCCTTCAGCAGGAGATGGACCGGGCCGCGGGCCGAACGCGTCCGGTGCCGCCCGAGGCCCTGCCCGCCCCCGCGGCCCCGTCCTCGCACCCCGCGTCACAGCGCAACCGGTTCACCCTGGCGCTGTGGGGGCTTGGGCTTCTGGGGCTCGCCACCCTGTTTATCGCGCTAAGCGACACCCTGCGTCGGGGCGGAAACGGCGATCTTGAGCTGGGCCTGATCTTCATCTTCGGCGGCATCGCCCTCGTCGTGGGGATCAATCTGTTCACCGCCCGCAGCGGCTGGCTGATGGCCGGGATCAAGAGTGTGCTCAGCCTCGGGCTGGCGGGCATGCTCGCCTATGCGCTCGACACCGACACGCTCCTGAGCCGGGGTCCGCTGAGCCCGGCCACAGAGTGGTTGGCCTCAGCAACGGCCGGGGTGTTCGGCCGGGACCACCGGCCCGGCGCCGTCCCTGAGCAGACCGCCCCGACTGACGGCCTGACCGGGGAGGAGGAGGAGGCTGCGCGGGTGGCCATGGAGGCGCGCATGCAGGAAGAAGCCGCTGCTGCCGAAAAAGCCCTTCAGGAGCAAGAAGCCCGCGAACGCGCGGAACGCATCACCGCCGCGGAGGCCGTCATCCGCCGCGTCTACGACGATGAGCTCAGCCTGTTCGGATCCCGCACCGAGCGGTCGGCCTGGCTGACCCCGGCCCTGTCGCGCCGGATCGATCAGGTCAATGAGGCCGCCAGCGCGTACGGCGGCGCAGGCGCCGTCGTCGGGTTCGATCCCCTGATCGACGGTCAGGACTTCGACCTCGCCAATTTTGACTACGCCTCGCGCGAGACGGACTACGGCGTCGAGGTGCGGGTCCGGTTCACCAATTTCGAGACGCCTGTCGATCTGACCTTCGAGCTGGTCGAGACCGATGCCGGCTGGCGCGTCCGCCAGATCCGGTCGCGGGGCGAAAGCGCATGGACCGTCACGGAACTTCTGGATCAGGCCGAAGTGGATGCAAGGGATTTCGAATGAGCCGCTCAACCAGACCCCTTGTCGCCAGTGCCCTTTGCCTCTCCCTTGCGGGCTGCGCTGGCGTCCCGGACTTCTGGCCGGCCCGGACGCAGACTGCGGCTGCGCCCACCGGGATCGCCGGAGCAGAAGACCTGATCCGGGCCCTGTTCGAGGCGCCCGACTGGGAGGGCACCGGGGGCCCTCGCCAGGCCCGGCTGGCCTGGATGACCCCGGCCCTGGCCGAGGCCTCGCTTCGGCCTGACGCCGCGACCGATGACATCGGCGTCGGCATGGAGCCCTCTGTGGGCAGCAACTACATCCATGTGACCGATGCCCGATATCAGACCCGCGCGACGCCCTGGGGGGCCGAAGTTCTCGTCCGCTTCCAGAACACCCGCCAGCCGCGCGAGACCCGCTTCGAACTGGTCATGACTGATGCAGGCTGGCGAGTCGCCGACATCGTCGGCACCGACCTCGAGACCCGCCGGACCTGGCGCTACACCAACATGATGGCCGAAACCTTCGCCGCCGTGGCCCGGGGCGAAGGCCCGCGCGACCCGTCCTGATTCCTTTGTAACACGGCGTGACTTCGACGCTGTCCCGCGTTACATCCACGTCAAAAGAACAAGGCTCAGGAGGCTACCCCATGGCGCGCATCACGCTGCGACAACTGCTCGATCACGCGGCCGAGGAAGGCTACGGCCTGCCCGCCTACAACATCAACAATATGGAACAGGGTCTGGC
>JAHJYN010000115.1 GCA_018826885.1 Alphaproteobacteria bacterium
CATGGCGCAGCAGTACATCTTTCAGATGCAGGGTCTGACCAAGACCTTCCCCGGCGGCAAGAAGATCTTCGAGAACATCTGGCTGTCGTTCTACAACGACGCCAAGATCGGCGTGGTCGGGGTCAACGGCTCGGGCAAGTCCACCCTGCTGAAGATCATGGCCGGGCTGGACAAGGAGTTCCAGGGCGAGGCCAAGGCCGCCGACGGCGTCAAGCGCGGCTACCTGGAGCAGGAGCCGCACCTCGACGACAGCCTGACCGTCCGCGAGAACGTCGAGGCCTGGTGCGAGGAGAAGCAGTGGGTCAACCGCTTCAACGCCATCGCCATGGAAATGGCCGAGAACTACTCCGACGAGCTGATGGAGGAGATGACCGCCCTTCAGGAGAAGATCGACGCGGGCGACGTCTGGGATGTGGACAGCCGCATCGAAATGGCCATGGACGCCCTGCGCTGTCCGCCCGACGACTGGGCAGTGACCAATCTGTCCGGCGGTGAAAAACGCCGCGTGGCGCTGGCGCGCCTGCTGCTGTCCAAGCCCGACATGCTGCTGATGGACGAACCGACCAACCACCTCGACGCCGAGTCGGTGGCCTGGCTGCAGCACCATCTGGAGAATTTCCCGGGCTGCGTCATCCTCGTGACCCACGACCGCTATTTCCTGGACCAGGTGACCAAGTGGACGCTGGAACTGGACCGCGGCAAGGGCCACCCGCACGAGGGCAACTACTCCAGCTGGCTGGAAGCCAAGCAGAAGCGCGTCGTGCAGGAACAGTCCGAGTCCGAAGCCCGCCAGCGCGCCCTGACCCGCGAACTGGAGTGGGTCCGCTCGGGTGCCAAGGCCCGTCAGGCCAAGTCCAAGGCGCGTCTGGCCGCCTATGAGCGGATGGTCGATGAGCAGGAGAGCCTGCGCGGCGCCCAGACCCACGCCCACATCCAGATCCCGCCCGGCCCGCGTCTGGGCAATGTGGTGCTCGAGGTCGAGGGCCTGAAAAAGTCGTATGGCGACAAGCTGCTGTTCGACAATCTGACCTTCCGCCTGCCGCCCAACGGCATCGTCGGCGTGATCGGCCCGAACGGCGCCGGCAAGTCGACCATGTTCAAGCTGATCACCGGCCAAGAGCAGCCCGACGGCGGCACCATCAAGGTCGGCGAGACGGTCAAGCTGGCCTATGTCGACCAGTCGCGCGACGATCTGAAACCCGACGAGACCATCTGGCAGGCGATCTCGGGCGGCACCGATGTGATGATGGTCGGCAAGCGCGAGATCAACACCCGCGCCTATGTCGGCAGCTTCAACTTCAAGGGTGGCGACCAGCAGAAGAAGGTCGGCCAGTTGTCGGGCGGGGAGCGCAACCGCGTCCACCTGGCCAAGACGCTGGCGACCGGCGGTAATCTGATCCTGCTCGACGAACCGACCAACGATCTCGACATCGAGACGCTGCAGAACCTCGAGGAAGCGCTGGAACAGTTCGCCGGCTGCGCCGTGGTCATCTCCCACGACCGCTGGTTCCTGGACCGTCTGGCCACCCACATCCTGGCCTTCGAGGGCGACAGCCACGTCGAATGGTTCGAAGGCAACTTTGAAGCCTACGAGGAAGACAAGAAGCGCCGCCTCGGCGTCGACAGCCTGATCCCCCACCGGATCAAATTCCAGAAATTCGGGCGGTAGGGGCCGCGGGAGGCGCGATCACGCCTCCCGCCCCTGCCCTCACCCCATCCGGGCGGCGCGGGCGCGCATGTCGGCGGCCTGGCGTTCCAGCGCGTCGGCCTGGTGTCGCAGGCGGGGCGCGAGGGCGCGCAGTTCGGCGTCGGTGACCGGCTCGCCGCGCGCACGGTTGCGGGCAATCTGGTCAGCGCGATAGGCGGGGTCTTCCAGCCGGGCGGCTTCCTCGCGCATCTGACGGGCCCCGTCGAGCGTCTGCTCGGCGCCCTCGGCCATCTGGCGGCCGGCCTCGCGGCGCGCGACCGCCGCCTGCTCGCGGGCCACCCCGGCCTCGGCATGGGCCCGTTCCGCCTCGGCG
>JAHJYN010000116.1 GCA_018826885.1 Alphaproteobacteria bacterium
GCCAGCGCACATCCTCCGCGTTCGGACGCTCCGAGGCGGGCACCGCCTCCAGCGCCTCGGCGTACCAGTCGGCGACGGAGGCATTGCCCCGGTCGCCGATGGCGTGGGTGGCGATCTGGATGCCCGAGCGCAGGGCGGCCTCATAGACGGGCACGGCCTCGGCGCCCGTCATCTGCATCAGGCCGGTGGTGTCGGGCCGGTCAGAGTAGGGCTCGAACAGGGCCGCCCCGCGCGAGCCCAGCGCCCCGTCGGCATACATCTTGACCGCCCGGGTGATGACCCGGCCGTCGGCGACCGAGCGGGGGCCCGAGGCGAACAGGGCCTCGGCGCCGTCGGGCGTGACGCTGGTGTAGACCCGGATCGGCGCCTCGCCCGCCTCGGCCATCGCCTCCAGCAGGGGGATGTCCCGCCACGGCGCGCTCATGAAATGGATGCCGGTCCAGCCATAGCGGGCATAGACGGCGAAGCCGGCGCGATAGACCTCGCGCGGGGACACGGGATTTTCTCCCAGCTGGCCCCAGACGCCGCCCAGCAGATCCATGGCCGCATCGACCAGCAGGCCGGTGGGCTGGCCGTCCGGCCCCTTGAGGATCTCGCCGCCCGAGGGCGCCACGGTCGAGGCATCGATGCCCGCCGCCGCCAGCACGGACGACGACACCACCATCGCATGGCCATCGGCGCGCGACAGGAACACCAGCCGCCCGGGCGCCGCCGCATCCAGATCGGCGGCGGTCAGGAACCGCGCCTCGGGCCAGCGGGTCTCGATCCAGCCCCGGCCGATGATCGGCCCCTCGGGGTGGGCCGCCGCCCAGGCCTCCAGCCGCACCATGGCCTCATCGACCGAGGCCGAGCCCTCGAGGTTCAGCGTCATCTCGCGCGCGCCGATGCCGTCCAGATGGGCGTGGCCGTCGGTAAAGCCGGGAAACAGGGCCGCGCCCTCAAGGTCAATGACCGGCACCCCCGCATGATCGGGCAGGCCCGCCTCGGCCCCGACAAAGACGATCCGCCCGTCGCGCACCAGCACCACCTCGGCCGAGGGGGCGGCCACCACCCCCGTATGGATCGGCCCGCCCCGGATCAGCATGTCCTGGGCCAGGGCCGCGCCGGGCACCGCCAGCAGCAGGGCGGAGACGAGGGCGGCGGGAAGGGCGGAGAAGGGGCGCATGGTCACCTCACGGGATTGAGGTGTCCGGGGTGCAACCGTTGCCGCGTCAGGTCAAGTCGGGACGCTCATCCGTGTCGGGAAGCTCATAGCCCGGCCGCGGCGGCAGGCCCCGCGCCGCCCGCTTGCGCGCCAGCGCCGCCCGGTGATGGTCCATGCGGCTTTTCAGCTCGGCCTGCAGGGCCGCGAACTCTTCGGCGGAGCCTTCGTCCTCCGGCTCGGGGGCCGGGCGGGCGGAGCGGGGATGCGGCATGGGCGGGAGTCCTTTTTTGTCCTTCTCTCCTTGGGGGAGAAGGTGGGCCGCGAAGCGGTCCGGATGAGGGGGCGGTCGACACGCGGCTGTCGATCGCCGGGGAGTCGGGGGCTCGCAATTCGGACAGGCTGTTTCGGGAGCCGATGGCCCCCTCATCCGTCGGGCTCCGCCCGCCACCTTCTCCCCCCAAGGGAGAAGGGAATTGCCTCTACGCCCCTGCCGGTTCCGGCAGCGGTGGGGAGGGCGGCGGGACGCCGGGCCTTCGCCCGGAGGTTCTAGGGTTTACCGTTTCGACGAAGACTGACGCCCCGCGCAGACGGTTATCCGGGAGCTTGCGTCGGGTGGCCGTGTTCGGGCCTTACCGCAGCGCCCCCGGCGGGCAGGAGGCGCCGGCGGCGCCTTCCCTGGACCGGCCGGGTATCCCCCCCGACCCTTCGACGGCACCCGCACCCGGAGGTGGGGTGGCGTCGGCTTGATGAAGGTGGGCCTACCGCTCGCGACGCGGTCGCTCGCTACTTGAGGCCCGAAGACCCAAGGTGGCGATGACCCGAAGCAAACGGCGGCGCCTTCCTCAACCCCGCTCCATCCGCTCCCGCCGCCGCATCGAACGCCGGCCGAGCGCCCTCCCCCGCGACGGGACAGGGGGATGATTACATGGGCTCAAGCCAGGGCGGGCAAAACGGTCCGAGAAACGGGAGGGCCGTTGAAAGGGCAGGGGAAATGGGGGGCAGGGCGGATAGTTGGGCCCTGCGACCGTGCGTTTCGGGTCAGATCGGCGTCCAGCAAATGTCATCCACTTGCATGGCGGACCATTTATGATACGTTCGACTGCTCAGTTTCGGCGACGGGTCGAGGCGAAGACGGAATGGACCGTGATGCAAAGTTGTATGACAATGCTCGCGGGAGGTGCATATGCACACGGTCCTCTTCTATCGCACCGCCGCCGGTCGCCCCATCATCAAGGAGTGGCTGCGCGCGTTCGATAAGCCGGATCGCGCCGTGCTCGGCGAGGATCTCAAGACGCTCCAGCTCGGTTTTCCCATGGGCCTGCCGCTGTGCCGGTCGCTGGGGAGCGGGCTGTGGGAGGTTCGGTCCAGTCTGGCGGGGAACCGGGAGGCGCGGATGATCTTCTTCCATGATGCGAAGGCCAAGGCCCTCGTCGTGGTGCACGGCTTCATCAAGAAGTCGCAGAAGACGCCGAAGGCCGACCTCGATCTGGCGTTGAGGCGAATGAAGGAGTTCAGCCCCTGAGGGTCAGCCATGAATGACATGAAACCCCGCGACCTGTCGGATCTCGACACCCTGGACGACTTCCTCGACGAGGAAGGCATTCGGGAAGAGGTCACCCTGCGTGCAGTCAAGACCGTCATCGCCCTGCAACTGCGTCAGGCCATGACCGACCGCAACATGACCCTGTCCGCCATGGCCGCCGAAATGGACACCAGCCGGGCGCAGCTGAACCGGGTGCTGGACCCGGAGGAGTTCAACGTCACGCTGGAAACCCTGAGCCGCGCTGCCAAGGTGGTGGGGCGGGGGCTGAAGGTGGAGCTGGTTTAGAAAAACCTCGAGGAAGGAGCTTGTTGGCCCTAGCTCCGTCAACTTTTTTGCCCCTTGGCCGTGACAGCGGAGAACGAAGGTGGAAACATGGGCCAAACTTGCGGGGAAGCTATGAAATCGGTTGCCTTTTTCACCAACAAGGGCGGGGTCGGGAAGACTACCTTGCTCTGCAATCTGGCTGCATTTCTGGCGCTTGAGCACGGCAAGAAGATATTAGTTGTCGATGCGGACCCTCAGACCAACGCCACGCAGTACATGTTCCCCGACCCTGTGGTTGAAGAGATATACAATAACAAGGCCTCATACACAATAAATAGCGTAGCTCTTCCCCTTTCTAAGGGAAAAGGCTACTCCACAAATCATATTTTTCTCAGATCACCACACTTTGGTGTCGACGTGCTTCTTGGCGATCCGAGGTTTGCTCTTGTAGAGGACGTGCTGGCTTCTGATTGGAGCGCGTCGAATGTTCGCGGACTCAGAACGACGTTTATGTTTAGGCAGTTCTTGCAGTCATGCTCTGCTTACGACTACGTTTTCTTTGATATGGGGCCATCTCTCGGATCAATAAATAGAGCTGTTTTGATAGGGTGCGATCATTTTCTGATACCAATCTCTATCGATATATTCAGTATTAGGGCCACCGAGAACATTTCGTCTTGGCTCGGAGAATGGAAAAAGAAGCTAGTTAGAGATTTGGAGTATATTTCAGATTCCGAAGATCTTGAGGTCGACGATACGAGCTGGAAGCTGCAGCTACTTGGTTACGTTAGCCAGCAATATACTGCGAAGAAGGATGCTTCTGGGCAAAGAAGAGCCGTCAAGGCGTACGAGAAGATCATGCACCAGATTCCTGCATCTATAAGCCAAGGAATAGTGCAGGAGCACCAGAAAGAACCTGCGGGATTGGAGTATGAGCTTGGAACAATTCCTAATCTCCATAGCCTAATTCCTATGAGCCAAACTCAAAAGAAGCCGTTGTTCGCTCTGAAGAGCGCAGATGGGATCGTGGGCTCACACTTTACTCGCGTGGGTCGAGCGCATGAAAATTACGCGGCTATTGCGAAGAGGTTTGAAGAGAACCTTGAGGCCTTCAGGTGATCGATTGGCCATCTGACATTGTGAATTCGGTGGCTAGGCGCCGCGCAGTTTTGGTGCTCGGGGCTGGCATATCCCGCAACTCCACTGGTTCGCACGGAGCGCGCCCGCCACTATGGACAGAGTTTCTGCAGAAGGGGATTGACCGATCGCCAGGGTCGAAACGGGAAATGCAGAAACTGCTGCGTGATAAGGATCTTCTAAGTTGCTGCCAAATAATAAAGTATAGACTAGAACAGGACTGGCTACCATTGCTGGAGGATGAGTTCCTTCACCCAAACTATCAACCTAGCAAGATTCACGAGCATATATTTGATTTAGACGCATCTATCGTCATAACGCCTAATGTAGATAGAATATATGACAATTTTGCTGTTGCGAAGTCACAGAATAAGGCCAGAATAAAGAAATATTACGAAGATGACGTATCTAGGAGCATTCGCGGCACAGAAAACTATCGCCTTATATTAAAGATACACGGCTGCATCGACGCGCCCGGACATCTTATATTCACGAGGGAGGATTACGCTAACGCGAGATCCTCCTATGACAACTTTTACCGAGCTATTGAGGGTTTGTTTCTTACGCACACCGTAATATTCCTAGGTTGTGGAATGTCCGACCCGGACATTAGCCTTCTGTTAGAGCAATACGCGCGTTCTTTCTGCGATTCTCCTCCGCATTATTTTGTCACAACGACGGGAATATCTGGAGACTATGCAAATATGCTCAAGAAGAACTACAATCTAAAGATTGTCCAGTACTCACCGAAAGACAATCATGCGGAACTCATCGAATCTCTCGCAGCTTTGGTTGAGGCTGTAGACAATCGACGTGACCAACTCTCAGAGACGCGGCTCTGGTAGACCTTTGCCGCCCTACAACCGCCCCTTCCGGAACGCTTCCGCCTTCTCGGCCGCCGCCTCGGCGCGCCAGCGTTTGGGGGCCGTCTTGTCGACCTCCTCGCCCACGCCGGTCAGCATTTCGTTGGCGAACTCCAGGTCGAGGGCCTTCATCTTCTTGATCTCGTCGCGGAGGCGGGCGGCGTCCTCGAACTCGAGGTTGGCGGCGGCCTCGCGCATCTTGGCCTCCATGTCCTTGAGGGCGGCCTGGAA
>JAHJYN010000117.1 GCA_018826885.1 Alphaproteobacteria bacterium
CGCTTTGAGTCGAACAGCCGCGCGGCCACCGTGCTGGGTCTGATCGGCGCCGGCGGGATCGGCCAGGTGCTGTTCGAGAGCCTGCAGGCCTTCGACTACAATACGGTCTCGACCATCGCCATCATCATCATCGTGGCGGTGACCCTGATCGACATGCTGTCACAAGCCATGCGCAAACGTCTGCTTTAAGGGCGTCAGACTGTCATCCGTATACGAGGATTGTTTCATGCGTCTCCGCTTCCTGACCCTGGCCGCCGCCTCCGCGCTCGCGCTCGCCGCCTGTGGCGACCAGGGCGGCTCGTCCACCCGTGACGGCATCTGGGCCGCTGGCTCGTCGACGGTCTTCCCCTTCACCACCCGGGTGGCCGAGAATTTCGCCCGCAACACCGGTGGCGCCATGCCGCGCGTCGAATCGCTGGGCACCGGCGGTGGCATCCAGGCCTTCTGTCAGGGCATCGGTGCCCAGACGCCGGATATCGCCAACGCCTCGCGCCGGATGAAGCCGTCGGAATACGACATGTGCGCGGCCAACGGCGTCACCGAGATCATCGAACTCAAGATCGGCTTTGACGGCCTGGTGATCGCGACCGCGCGCACGGGCGCCGACTTCGCCTTCGAGGGAGACGATCTGTATCTGGCGCTGGCCAAGGATGTGCCTGGCGGCGACGGCTTCGTGGCCAACCCCAATGTCACCTGGGATCAGGTGCGCGCCGGTCTGCCGTCCGCCCGCATCCTCGTCTACGGTCCGCCGCCGACCTCGGGCACCCGCGACTCGTGGCTGGAGCTCGGTATGGCGCCGGCGGCCATGGCCAACCCGACGCTCGCGGCCCTGTCGGAAAGCGATGAGGACGCCTTCGAGACCCGCGCCCATACCCTGCGCGAGGATCAGGTCTGGGTCGACTCGGGCGAGAATGACAATGCCATCGTCCAGACCCTGACCCGTACGCCGGGCTCGGTCGGCGTGTTCGGCTATTCCTTCCTCGAACAGAATTCGGAATCGGTGAAGGCGGCCAGCGTCAACGGCGTCTATCCGACGCTCGAGACCATTTCATCGGGCGAATATCCCATCAGCCGGTCCATGTATATCTACATCAAGAAGGCCCACATCGGCGTGACGCCGGGTCTGGACCAGTTCATCGCCGAGTTCGTCTCGGACGCCGCCTCCGGCCCGGGGGGCTATCTGCAGGACCGCGGTCTGGTGCCGCTTCCCGAGGCCGAACTGGCAGCCCAGCGCGAAACGGCCCGCGCCCACACCCCCATGACCCGTCCCGCCGAATAGACGAACCGCCGATCAGGACGTCGCGCGCATGGCCAGCCGCCGCGCGACGTCCGCCATCCGGTACAGCAATAGATAGTGATCACCTGATACGGGTTCCGGCAGGCTGTAGGGCTGCGCCTCCAAATCCAGAAGTCGCGAGGCGTGCGGCACTGTGGGATCCAGATCGACATTGTCGAAGCCCCGGTTGGTGGTCACCAGCAGCCAGTCGGCGCCCGAGGCCGCCATATTCTCCAGCGCCGCCCAGACGTCGGCTTCGGTCAGGTGATTGAGCAGGTCCTTGCTGAACACGAGGTCAGCGTGCGCCGGAGCGGCCCGGGTGATGTCCAGCAGTCGAAAGTCGTGCGCGGGGTGGTGCAGGCGGTTGTCGCGGATCAGCGCCGGCACAACGTCATAGCCGACATAGTCCAGCCCCGGTTGCGCCGTCAGCACCTCCGGCATCCAGTTGAAGTCCCCGCACGGAATGTCGGCGAGGGAGCGGATTCCACGCTCTCGGATCACCGTGTCGAGGGCGGACATCGCATGTTGTACGGTACCCGAGCCGCGCTCTGACCCGGGGCCGGACGCCGACTCCGCGGACCCCCACAGCCGCCCCTCATAGACCCGGGAAAACCGACCGGCATTGTCCGGGGGGCCTCCGGGCATCGCCCTCACGCCGCCTGGGATCGGCGGCGCAGGCGGGTGATGCGGCGCAGCCGGCGCCAGAAGCGGCCCCGCTCCGGCTCGGGATAGGGCTCAAGGTTCTCGACGAACTGTTCGGCGGAGGCGCGCCAGCTGAACTTCTCGGCGTAGGCCCGGACATCGGCCCGGTCCAGATCGAGACACGCCATACAGGCAACCCTGAGGTCGTCGTCGATGGCGCCGGCGCCCGATCCCGGAATGATGTCGATGGGTCCGTGCGCGGGGAAGGCCGCGACCGGCGTGCCCGTGGCCATGGCTTCCAGGATCACCAGGCCGAAGGTGTCGGTCCAGCTGGGGAAGACGAACACATCGGCGTCGCGGAAACAGCGGGCCAGGTCCTCGCCGAAGCGGGCGCCGAGGAATTTGGCCTCGGGATATTTCTTTTCCAGCTCGGCCCGGGCCGGGCCGTCACCGACCACGATCTTGGTGCCCGGCAGGTCCTGTTCGAGGAAGGTCTCGATATTCTTCTCGACCGCCACCCGGCCGACGTTCAGCCAGAAGGGACGCGGCCAGTCCTTGCCGCCCAGTTCGTCGTAGATGCGCGGCAGGTCGGGGTTGAACAGTTCGGTGTCCACGCCCCGCGACCAGGGCGAGACATTGCGGAAGCCGTGCTCCAGAAGCTCGTCGCGCAACGTCGGCGTGGCCACCATCAACCGCCCGGACGGCTTGTGGAACCACTTCATATAGGCGTAGCCGACCTGCACCGGGACCGGGAAGCGGGCCGAGATATATTCGGGGAATTTCGTGTGATAGCTGGTGGTGAAGGGCAGTTTCCACTCCACGCAGATGCGCCGGGTGGCGATGCCGATCGGTCCTTCGGTGGCGATGTGGACGGCATCCGGTTCGAACGCCCGCAGGCGTTCGCGGATTTCCTCCTCCGCGCCCAGCGCCAGCCGGATCTCGGGATAGGTGGGGCAGGGAATGGTCTTGAACTGGCTGGGTTCGATGACCTCGACCTCGTGGCCCATGCCGCGACATTCCGCCACGGTTCGGGTCAGGGTTCGGACGACGCCGTTGACCTGGGGCTCCCAGGCGTCGGTGGCCAGAATGATGCGCATGGAGGGGCCGCTGCAGCCTTTGTCTTCACAAGGGATCGAGACTTACCCCGAAGCGTCGGCAATGGCGAGCCGGGATCATCCCGAAGCGTGGCAGCAAAGACTTGTCGGGGCCCCCTCCCGCTCTCTGCAAGAAATCGCTAAGGGGGCCGGATGACCCTGAACGATCTTTCTGCCCGCTTCGACGAAACTGCGCTCTCACAGGACTGGGACGCCCTCGACGAGTTGAAATTTGTCGACGAGACCCAGTCGGTCCGCGCGCTTCTTGCGCAGGTACCGCTGTCGAGCGAGGAACGCGCCGCCGCCGTCGACGAAGCCGTCACCCTCGTCGAGTCGGCCCGCAAGGATTACCGTCTCGAAGGCGTGGTCGAGAGCTTCCTGCAGGAGTTCTCGCTCGGCACGCGCGAGGGTCTGGCCCTGATGTGTCTGGCCGAGGCCCTCCTGCGCACGCCCGACGAGGACACGCGCGACAAGCTGATCGCGGAGAAGATCGGATCGGCCGACTGGGCCAAACATATGGGACAGTCCGAGAGCCTGTTCGTCAACGCCTCGACGTGGGGCCTCATGCTGACGGGGCGGCTGGTCGAGGTGGACGAGGATGCACGGCGTGACCTTCCGGGGTTCCTGCGTCGCGTCGCCGGTCGCGTCGGCGAGCCGGTCATTCGTCAGGCCGTGGCTGCGGCCGTGCGCATGATGGGCGAACAGTTCGTCGTCGGACGCACCATCGGCAGTGCGCTCAAGCGCGCCAGCCGCGAAAAATGGCTGTGCAGCTTCGACATGCTGGGTGAGGGTGCCCGCACGGTCGCCGATGCCGAGCGCTATGAGAAAATCTATGCCGACGCCATCCATGCGGTCGGCAAGGGGCGGGCCCAGCGCCCCGAGTCCAAAGGCCCCCAGACCGGCCACGGTGTCTCGGTCAAGCTGTCGGCCCTGTCGCCCCGCTATGAGGCGACCCAAAGCCCCCGCGTCTGGGAAGAGCTCTACCCCCGCGTCAAGCGGCTGGCCCTGATCGCCGCCGAATATGACCTTAATTTCTGCATGGATGCGGAAGAGGCCGACCGGCTGGTCATCTCGCTGAAGCTGCTGGACCGGCTGGCGAACGACCCCGACCTCGGCGAGTGGAAGGGGCTGGGTCTGGCCGTTCAGGCCTATCAGAAGCGCGGGCCCGAAGTCGTGGCCCGCGTGGCCGAACTGGCCCGCACCTCGGGCCGTCGTCTGATGGTTCGTCTGGTCAAGGGCGCCTACTGGGACACCGAGATCAAGCGCGCCCAGGTCATGGGCCGGACCGACTACCCCGTCTATACGACCAAGGCCGCGACCGACGTGAACTATCTGGTCTGCGCCCAGGCCATCATCGATGCGGCCCCGCATCTGTACGGCCAGTTTGCGACCCACAATGCCGTCTCCCTGACCGCCATCCACCGCATGGCGCGCCGGGCCGACGTGAAGGTCGAGTTCCAGCGCCTGCACGGCATGGGCGAGGCGCTCTACGACGCGGCCGAGGCACGCTGGAAGGACGACCGGCCGGTGGTGCGGGCCTATGCCCCCGTCGGCGGGCACGAGGAGCTGCTGCCCTATCTGGTCCGCCGCCTGCTGGAGAATGGCGCGAACTCCTCCTTCGTCCATGTGCTGATGGATGAGCGAGTGCCCGCGATATCGGTCGCCACTGATCCGGTTTCGCTGGTCGAAGCCCAACCCGACCGCCACGCGCGCATCCCGGTGCCCCGCGCGATGTACGGCGACCGCCTGAACTCCCTGGGTCGCGACTATTCCCGCAAGAGCGATCGCCAGACCCACGCCGAAGCCCTCGAGCTGGTCGACCGCGAACGCCTGACCTCCGGTCCGATGGTTGGCGGCCTCCTGCACCCCGGGGTCCATGCGGAGGATGTCACCAGTCCCTATCGCCGCGACGACATTCTGGGCCATGTGGCGGAGGCCTCTCCGGAGGAGATCGACACGGCCATCGGGAAGGCTCGTCACGCCCAGCTCGCCTGGGACCGACAGGGAGGGCCCGCCCGGGCCCACATCCTGCGCGCCATGGCCGACGGACTGGAAGCCGACCTCGACCGTCTGGTCGCCCTGCTCAGCCGCGAGGCGGGCAAGACGCTGAACGATGGCGTGGCCGAGGTGCGGGAAGCCGCCGATTTCTGCCGCTACTATGCCATGCTGGCCGAGCGGGACTTTGCCGGGCCCGAGCCCCTGACCGGTCCGGCGGGCGAGACCAACAAGCTGATGTTGCATGGACGCGGCGTCTTTGCCTGTATCAGCCCGTGGAACTTCCCGCTGGCCATCTTCACGGGTCAGGTCGCGGCAGCGCTGGCCGCCGGCAATGCCGTGGTGGCCAAGCCCGCCGAACAGACCCCGCTGATCGCCGCCGAGGCCGTCCGCCTGTTCCATCGCTGCGGCCTCGCCCCCGACGTCCTGGCCCTGCTGCCGGGTCGGGGCGAAACGGTCGGTGCGAAGCTGGTGTCGCACCCCGGAATCAACGGTGTGGCCTTCACTGGCGGTACGGAAACCGCCTGGGCCATCAACCGGGCCATCGCCGCCCGCCCGGGCCCGATCCTGCCCTTCATCGCCGAGACCGGCGGGCTGAACGCCATGTTCGTCGACACCACCGCCCTGCGCGAACAGGTGATCGACGATGTACTGGTCTCGGCCTTCGGCTCAGCCGGCCAGCGCTGCTCGGCCCTGCGGATCCTCTATGTGCCGAGGGACGGCGCCCAGGTGCTGGTCGACGGGCTGAAGGGCGCGCTGGATGCCCTCGTGATCGGGGATCCGGCCGATCCCGCGACCGACATCGGCCCGGTGATCGATGCCGACAGCCGCAAGATCCTCGAGGACCACGTCGCCCGGCTGGAAAAGGAGGGCAAGGTCATTGCCCGGGGCAACCTGCCTGAAGGGGCCGATCGCGGGGATCTGTTTGCGCCCGTCATCGCCGAAATCCCCACGCCCGACTTCCTCGAGAAGGAGGTCTTCGGCCCGATCCTGCACATCTATCGCTATGGCCCGAACGAGCTGAAGTCGGTCACCGAAAAGCTGGCCGGGCGCGGCTATGGCCTGACGCTGGGCGTGCACAGCCGGATCGAGGCCTTCGCCGATCAGGTCATCCGCCTGGTCCCCGCCGGCAATGTCTACATCAACCGCTCGATGACCGGCGCGGTGGTCGGCGTCCAGCCCTTCGGCGGC
Source organism: Alphaproteobacteria bacterium (assembly GCA_018826885.1). Lineage (GTDB taxonomy): Bacteria > Pseudomonadota > Alphaproteobacteria > Caulobacterales > Caulobacteraceae > Brevundimonas. The sequence continues at coordinate 6,199 of JAHJYN010000117.1, forward strand.
GAGGGCCTGTCGGGCACGGGCCCCAAGGCCGGCGGCCCCCACAGCCTGATCCGCTTCGCCGCTGAAAAGGCCATCAGCAACAACATCGCGGCCCAGGGCGGCGACCCGGCGCTGATGAATCTCTGATCCGAACGACGAAAGCCGGCTCCGCTTGCGCGAAACCGGCCTCCGTCATCCCTTGACGCACACCACCTGACGCAGGGTGTGCACGACCTCGATCAGGTCGGTCTGGGCCGCGATGACCGCGTCGATGTCCTTGTAGGCCATCGGCGTTTCATCGATCACCTCGGCGTCCTTGCGGCATTCCACGCCTTCGGTGGCGCGGACGTGGTCCTCCACCGTGAAGCGCCGCTTGGCCTCGGTCCGGCTCATCGCCCGACCGGCGCCGTGCGAGCAGGTGCAAAACGAGTCCGCATTGCCCTTGCCGCGCACGATGAAGGACTTCGCCCCCATCGACCCGGGAATGATCCCCAGTTCGCCGTCCTTGGCCGACACCGCGCCCTTCCGGGTCAGGAACACGTCCTTGCCGAAATGCTTCTCCTTCGAGACGTAGTTGTGGTGGCAATTCACCGCTTCCTGCGTCGTCTCCAGATCCGGCCAGATGGCCTTCAGCACGGTCAGCACGCTGTCCATCATCACCTCGCGGTTGGCGCGCGCGTATTTCTGCGCCCACGACACCGCCCGGACATAGTGGATGAAGCCGTCCGTCCCCTCGGGGAAATAGGCCAGATCCTGGTCCGGCAGGTTGATGTGCCAGCGGCGCATCTCGTGCTTGGCCCGTTCGATGAAATAGGTCCCGAACCGGTTGCCCACGCCACGCGAGCCGGAGTGCAACATCACCCACACGTCGCCCGCCTCATCGAGGCAAAGCTCGATGAAGTGGTTGCCCGTGCCCAGCGTCCCCAGATGGCCGAAGCCGCGCGGGTGCGCCGCCTTGGGGTGAGCCTCGACCACGGCGTCGTAGCCGGCCTTCAGCTCGCCCCAGCGGGTGACCGCGGAAGCCGGCGGCTCGCCGGCCCAGGCGCCCTTGTCGTTGCGCCCGCCGTTGTCGGTCCGGCCGTGCGGAACGGCCGCCTCGATGGCGGAGCGGATGGCCGACAGGTCGTCCGGCAGGTGTTCGGCGCGGATCGAGGTCCGCACCGCCATCATGCCGCAGCCGATGTCCACGCCCACGGCGGCCGGGATGATGGCCCCCACGGTCGGGATCACGGACCCCACGGTCGCGCCCTTGCCCCAGTGCACGTCAGGCATGACCGCCAGATGTTTGTGGATGAAGGGCAGGGAAGCCACATTCTTCAGTTGCTGCAGCGCCGCATCCTCGATGGGCACCCCGCGGGTCCATGCCTTGATCGGCACCCGCTCGCTTTCGATTACATTGTAGCCGGACATGGCCGACGTCTCCTCTGCTGAGTGGTTCTCCCGAACCGGTCAGAGGGTGTCGCCCGATATGACAAACCCCTCCGCCGGAAGCAGGAGGGGTTGGAAAAAACCGAAGCCGTTACGCCTCGATGCTCACCATTGACCTCCCGCGCACGCGCCATTGCCCTCGACCGGCTGGCGGTCGAGATCCATGGGCAGGTACGAAGGAGCGGTGCTGGTGACCATGGGTGTCTCGGTTTCGGGAGCGCGCTGTTAGCCGAAACAGAACGGGAAGGCAAACCTCACCCCGGCCATCCCCCTGCGCGGCTGAGGGCGCTGGGGGCGGGGCGGCCGATCGCCTCGCCGATCCAGCGGGCGGTCTCGATCAGGGCGTCGAGGTCATAGCCAGTGTCGAACCCGGCCCGCTCCAGCATATAGACCAGGTCCTCGGTGGCGATATTACCGGTGGCGCCGGGCGCGAACGGACAGCCGCCGATGCCGCCGACCGAGGCGTCCAGCACGTCGACCCCGGCCTCGATCCCGGCGTGGGCGTTGGCGAGGCCGGTGTTGCGCGTGTCGTGGAAATGCAGGCGCAGGGTGGCGTCGGGCGCGGCCTTGCGCGCCGCCTCGACCTTTTTCGTCACCGCCCAGGGGTCGCCCGCGCCAATGGTGTCGGCCAGGGCAATCTCGCGGATGCCGAGGGCGGCATAGGCCCCGACCATGTCGGCGACCTGATCCACACTGACCTCGCCGTCGAACGGACAGCCCCAGACGCACGACAGGGTCACTGACAATGAGGGGGCTGCGTCGCCCGCCTCGGCATTGTGGCGGCGGGCGACGATGGCCTCGACCATGGCGTGCTGACCGGCCCGGTCCAGTCCCTGATTCTTCAGGCCAAAACCGTCGGTGGCGGCGACCGAAATATTGACCTCATCGACCGCCGTGGTGATGGCCCGGTCATAGCCCCGGCCGTTCAGCACCAGACCGATCCGGCTGCGGCCCGGCTCGGGGGGCAGGGCGGCCATGACCTCTTCGGCCCCGGCCATCTGCGGCACATATTTCGGATGGACGAAGCTGACCGCCTCGATCCGGCGGGCACCGGCGGCCTCCAGCCGGCGGGCCAGCTCGGCCCGGACGGCAGGCTCCAGCACCGTCTTCTCGTTCTGCAGGCCATCGCGCGGGCCGACCTCGACGATCTCGATGCGGCGGTTCATCGGGCCGATCCGGAGGCGACCTCGCTGCCGGGCGGGGCATAGACGGTCAGATTGACATCGTCGCCGGTCGAATAGTTGTGGCCGCTGACCTCGCCGACCGCGCGTCCGGTCACGCCAAGACGGGCAGCGGCCTGGGCAAAGGCCTCGGCATCGCGGGCCTCGACGATGGCGGGCCGGCCTTCCGCCAGGGCCCGCGCCGCGCCTTCGGCATCGGTCAACTGGGTGGCGCGCCCGGTCAGGAAGACAAAGCTGGGCTCGTGGAAGGTGGTGATGGCCACCGGGCTGGTGGTCAGGCCCTGACGCGGATGCAGATTGGCCTCCTTCAGGACGCGGGTCAGCTGGGGCGCAATGGCCAGAGGACGCAGCTGGCGGATGGTCCCGGACAGGGCGGCATGGCTGACAATGCCGAGCGCCAAGGCTGCGACCAGTCCCGCGACCGGGGCCTTGTTCAGCAGCAGAAAGCCGCCGATGGCCGCCGCCGCCACGGCCGTGACCATGGTGACCGCCGCCCAGGTCTGGGCCGTCGAGGTGGCAAAGTTCGACACGCCATAGACGGTTATGGCCACGATCAGCCCGGCGGCGACCAGGCCCAGAACCGCGCCCAGACGCCGCGACAGCGTCCCGATAGGCCGGGTCAGGGCGACCGCCGCCAGCAGGGCCAGCGCGCCGAAGGTCGGCAGGGTATAGTGGGCCAGCTTGGTCGGGGTCAGCTCAAAGATCAGCCAGGCGGGCACCAGCCAGCAGATCAGGAAGCGGATGGCCGGCTCGGTGCGCCGCTGCCAGGCCGTCGAGATCGACGCCGGCAGCAGCAGGGTAGCCGGAAAGAACAACAGCGGCAGCAGCAGCAGATAGACCCCCGGAGGCGCGCCGTGGCTTTCGTGACCCCCCGCGATCTTGGGCGCCAGATCGCCGCCGATGGCCTCGCGCCAGAAGCCGCCGTCGGTCGCAACCGTGATGGCCAATGCCCACGGTCCGACGATCAGGGCCACCAGCGCCAGTCCCCAGCCCCAGCCCAGCGGTCGCAGCCAGCGAATGTCCCTGTCCCAGAGCGACAGGGTCAGGACGGCGGGCACGATGACGATCAGGCCGATGGGGCCCTTGACCAGAATCGACAGGCCCAGCGCGCCCCAGAAGATCAGCTTGTGGCCCCGGTTGGGCGGGTCATTGGCCCGTACCGCCAGATAGATACGCATCAGCGCCGCCATGGCCGCCGTTACACAGGCCACCAGAACCGCATCCGTCTTGGCGATCCCGGCCTCGGTCGACAGCAGAAAACAGGCCCCCATGATGGCCCCGGCAAGCACCCCGGTGCGGGTACCGAATACGGTCGACCCGACCCAGGCACAGGCGATGGCGGCGATCATGGCGCCCAGCAGGGACGGCAGGCGATAGGGCACGATGTTGCGGGCTTCAGCGCTGCCGGTCACGGCCACCGCAGCGGCCTGCATCCAGTAGATGCCGATCGGCTTCTTCCAGCGCGGCTCGTCCTGGAAGCGGATGTCGACATAGTCGCCCGTTTCCAGCATCTGCGAGGTGGCCTGGGCATAGCGGCTCTCGTCGCGATCCAGCGGCGGCAGCAGCATCAGGCTGGGCAGGCCCGCGACCAGCGCCACAAGCGCCGCCAGGGCCAGACCGCGCCAGCCGCGCAGTCGGTGAGCAAGATCGAAACCGGTCATGGTCACGCTTCTATCACGCGGTTTCGGATCGCGTCAGCCGTCTCGCGCGACCGTGAGCGCCCGCCCTCCCCCTTCGCCGCAAAACGGGCTAGACAGCGGCCATGACAGCCGAGCCTCCCCGCATCTCCGTAGTCGTTCCCGTGCATGACGAGGCGGGGGCGGTCGAAACCCTCGTCACCGAGATTGCTGCGGCCTTTGCCGGCCGATCGTACGAAATGGTGCTGGTCAACGACGCCAGCCGCGACCAGACCCTGACCCTCCTGCAGGACCTCAAGGCCCGGTTTCCGGCGCTGCGGGTCCTCTCGCACGGGGCCAATGCGGGCCAGAGCCGCGCGGTCCGAACGGGGATCTTGGCCGCGCGCGGCGAGGTGGTGGTGACGCTGGACGGTGATGGCCAGAATCCGCCGTCCGAGGCACCGAAACTGGTCGATGCCCTGCTGGCCGCCCCGCCCGAGGTCGCCCTTGTCGGCGGCGTCCGTCAGCGGCGTCAGGATACGGGCGCCAAGCTGTGGGCCTCGCGCTGGGCCAATCGCATCCGCAAGCGCCTGCTGGGCGACGATGCCGACGATACGGGCTGTGGCCTGAAGGCGTTCCGGCGGGAGGTCTTCCTGCGGCTTCCCTATTTCGATCACATCCACCGCTATCTGCCGGCTCTGATGATCCGCGAGGGTTATCAGAACCGCTATCTGCCCATCACACACCGGGCGCGCGATTCCGGGCGCTCGAAATACACCAACTGGGAGAGGCTGATGGCCAGCCTGTCGGATCTTCTGGGAGTCATGTGGTTGAAATCGCGGTCCAGAAACCCGGGGCAGGTCACAGAAGTCTGACTCTCGCCCGCCCCTGATGGCGCAGGCGAGGGAACAGGGTTAGACTTGCCGTAAAGGTTAACCGGCTCCAGAGTCGGATCCGAGGTCCGCGCCGGACGAAGAGGGATAGGCCATGTGGATTGCCGTACCGCTGCTGATCGTGCCGTGGCTGCTCTACAATATTGTCGTCCTGACCGGGTTGATGGGGGGTGACCCGTCGCTCGGCGCTGATCCGTCATTGCGGCAGGCGGTCTTCTCCCTGCCGATGACCTCCGGCGTGCGGTGGAACGTCGGGGTCGGGGACATGATCCTGTTCCTCGGCCTGATCTTCCTGTTCTTCGAGCTGTTGAAATCGACCTCCAGCCAGAAGGTGGCGATCATCAATCACGCCCTGTCGATGATCCTGTTCGTGGTCTGCCTGGTGCAGTTTCTGCTGATCCCCAGCTTTGCCACCTCGACCTTCTTCCTGATCACGGTGATGGTCATGCTGGATGTGCTGGCCGGCTTCATCGTCACCATCATCGCGGCCCGCAAGGACCTCGACTTCAGCGGCGCCTGATCAGCCGAACACGCTGAATACCAGGGCCACGATCATCACATCGGTGGCGCGGGCGGTGAACGAGAACAGATTGGCCAGAGACATGATCCGGGCTCCGATACGGGACAGGGATCCCGCATCCAGCAAGGCTCATGCCGCTGCCCTGGCCAGCCGTCAGACCTCGGTCTTGCCGGTCTTGCCCGGGGGCGGGCGGCGGTCCTTCGCCCCGGAATATTCATTGCCCAGATAGGCCGAACGCGCGGCATCCAGCACCGGCGGGCCGCCTCTCAGGCCCTTTCTGGCCCCGGTCTGGCCCAGCATCTGGGCCTCGAACGCACCCGTCCCGAGCGGGGAAACCGGAGGCGGGGCGGCGGCAGGCCCTGCCGCCGGATCGGCAGTTTCGTCCGGGCCCCCGGCAGGGGTTTCCCGGGGCACAAGGGCGCGGCCCTCGGCCCGGCGGTCCGCCTGGCGGCGCTCGTCCTCGCGACGGCGACCCTCACGGCGGTCCGGCACGGCCCCCGGAACGGGCGACGTCGGACCGACAGGCGGGATGCGCCCGGTCATGCCGGATCCGATCCACCCTTCTTGCCGCCGCGGGCGCTGCCCTCGGCCAGCCGATCGATCTGGGCGCGCATCTCGTCCATCTGGCGGCGCATCTCGTCGAGCGCCGGGTCACCACCGGCGGCCCGTTCAGGCTCCGCGGAGGTCGGGGCCTCTGCCGCGCCGCTGTCCGGGCGGGCAAAGGTGTTGAACCCCGGAAACAGGGTCATGGCCTTCTGGAACATCACCATATTCTGGCGAACGGCATCCTCCATCAGCCCCGCGCCGGCGCCGGTCCCGAACGCCCGGTTCAGCTGGGTGCGGAACTGCTCCTGCTGCTTCGAGAAGGAATCCAGCGACATTTCCAGATAGCTGGGCAGGACGCCCTGCATCTGGCCGCCGTAAAAGCCGATCAGCCGCCGCAGGAATTGCACGGGCAGAAGGGCCTCGCCCCGGCTTTCTTCCTCGAAGATGATCTGGGTCAGGATCGTCCGCGTCAGGTCGTCATTGGTCTTGGCGTCATAGACGACGAAATCGATCCCCTCGCGCACCATGGCGGCCAGATCGTCGAGCGTCACATAGGAGGATGTGGCGGTATTGTAGAGCCGCCGGTTCGCATACTTCTTGATGACGACCGTATCGCCACCGGGCTTGGCATCCGTCACGCTGTTGTCCTTGTGGTGAAACCGGGGTCACTATCGCGCGGCCCGACGCATTACGCCAGCCTCGACCGTCCGGCAGATCAGGTGGCGGGCGCCAGCACCACCCCGACCAGGATGGCGGCCCAGTGCACGCCGGCCCCGGCCACCACAAACCCGTGCCAGATGGCCCGCCGGAACTTCACCTTGGGGCTGATGAAGACGAATACCCCCGACGTGTAGACCAGCCCGCCAATCACCAGCAGCGTCAGGGCGGCGGGATGCACCGTGTCCAGCATGGGCTTTAGCGCCAGCACGGCCAGCCAGCCAAAGATCACATAGACGGTGCTCCAGATGGCGTCGGACAGGCGCGGCAGAACCAGTTTGGCGGCCACGCCGGCCAGAGCCAGCCCCCAGATCAGCAGGGTAAAGCCGGTCGACCAGGCGCCCTCGAACCTCTGGGTGGTGAAGGGCGTATAGCTGCCGGCAATGATCAGAAAGATGGCGGCCTCGTCCAGCCGTCGCAGCAGCGGCCGGGCCGGTCCCGGATGGGTCAGATTATAGACGGTCGAGGCCGTCAGCATGGCGATCAGGCACAGGGCATAGACGGCGGTCGCGATGATCAGGCCCGCGCCGGCTGCCGAAAACGACGACATGACGGCCAGCACAATGCCGCCGACCCCCGCCAGCCCCAGTCCGACCAGATGCACCCACAGATCGGCCAGACGTTCGCCGCGCGTCTCATAGTGCTCGACCATATCCAGCTCATCAGGCTGCATCAGGCGGCGGATCAGGGCGGGCAGTGTCCGGGTCATGGGCCGTGCTTTCTTCAGGCCGTGAAAGAAGACGCGTCGAGACAGTCACTGTGGCCGACACTAGGGCGGTGAAATGACTCGACCCTGAATCCGCTCCGCTCCGGGCGACAAGAATCCGGTCTGCGACAGTTGCGCCACAGGGGCGGGTCCGCCGCCGCTAGAGGATGTAGCGGCTCAGATCGCTGTCTCCGGTCAGGTCGCCCAGCCGTTCGCGCACGGCGTCGGCGTCGAAGCGGATCGTCTGCCCGGAGAGGTCGGCGGCCTTGTAGCTGGTCTCTTCCAGCACGCGCTCGACCACGGTGATCAGGCGGCGCGCCCCGATGTTCTCGATGGCACCATTGGCCGCGACGGCGGCGTCGGCCAGCGCCTCAATGGCGTCGTCGGTGAACTCCAGCGTCACATCCTCGGTCGCCAGCAGGGCCTGGTTCTGACGGATCAGATTGGCCTCGGGCTCGGTCAGGATGCGCTTGAAATCATCCCGCGTCAGGGCCTTCAGCTCGACCCGGATCGGGAGGCGCCCCTGCAGTTCGGGCAGCAGGTCGCTGGGCTTGGACACGTGGAACGCGCCCGAGGCCACGAACAGCACATGGTCCGACTTCACCGGGCCATAGCGGGTCGCCACGGTCGTGCCCTCGATCAGGGGCAGCAGGTCGCGCTGGACGCCCTCTCGGCTGACGTCGGACCCGCCGCGATCCTGTCGGGCCGCCACCTTGTCGATCTCGTCGATGAAGACGATGCCTTCGGTCTCGGCCAGCTGCACGGCCTCGCGCGCCAGACTGTCGGTGTCCAGAAGCTTGTCCGACTCCTCGGCGATCAGCGGGGCGTGGGCCGCCTTGACCGACAACCGTACGGTTTTTGTGCGCGGCCCGCCCATCTTGCCCAGCATTTCGCTCAGATTGATCATGCCGACATTGCCGCCGGGGGCCATGCCGGGCAGGTCCAGTCCCGGCATTGGCGAGGAAGTGTCGGCGAGAGCCAGATCGATCTCCTTATCGTCCAGCTCGCCCTTGCGCAGGCGGGTACGGAAGGCGTCGCGCGTGGTCGCCTGGGCGCCCGCCCCGACCAGAGCGTCCAGTATCCGGTCCTCGGCCGCGCGTTCGGCCTGGGCGCGCACCTCATCCCGGCGGCGGTCACGGACGATGATCAGCGCGGCCTCGACCAGATCGCGCAGGATCTGGTCGACGTCCCGTCCGACATAGCCAACCTCGGTGAATTTGGTCGCCTCGACCTTCAGGAAGGGCGACCCGGTCAGCTTGGCCAGCCGCCGGGCGATCTCGGTCTTGCCGACGCCGGTCGGCCCGATCATCAGGATGTTCTTGGGCGTCACCTCGTCGCGCAGGTCGTCCGGCACGCGCTTGCGCCGCCAGCGGTTGCGCAGGGCCAGCGCCACGGCGCGCTTGGCGTCGGCCTGGCCGACGATGAAGCGGTCAAGCTCGGAAACGATTTCGCGGGGGGACAGATCAGTCATGGGCTCGCAGATAGGCAGACGGGGGATCGAAAACGAGGGGCGTCAGCGGTCGAGGCGCTCCACGGTCAGATTGCCATTGGTGTAGACGCAGACCTCGGCGGCGATGGCCATGGCCTTGCGGGCGACCTCTTCGGCATCAAGGTCGGTGTTCTCGATCAGGGCCCGGGCCGCCGACAGGGCGAAATTTCCCCCGGACCCGACCGCCGCCACCCCGTGTTCGGGCTCCAGAACGTCACCAACGCCCGTGACCGTGAAGATCGAGGTCTTGTCCGCGACCAGCAGCATGGCTTCCAGTCGCCGCAGATAGCGGTCGGTGCGCCAGTCCTTGGCCAGATCGACGCAGGCCCGTGCCAGCTGATCCGGATACTGTTCCAGCTTGGCTTCAAGCCGCTCCAGCAGGGTAAAGGCATCGGCGGTGGCGCCGGCAAAGCCCGCGACGACGCGGCCACCGGCCAGGGTGCGAACCTTGCGCGCCGCCCCCTTGACAATGGTCGGCCCCATCGAGACCTGGCCGTCGCCGGCAAGGACGGTGGTGCCGCCCTTGCGGACGGCGAGGATGGTGGTGCCGTGCCAGCCCGGGCCGGCGTGAGAGGCGGAGGGGGAGTCTGAATGGCTCATTCTGCCCAGATGGGGCCGCGATTGAGCGCCCGCAAGCTCAAGGTTTTGAAATGTAACAGACTAATGACGGCCATATTCTTGCCAATGTAAACCGTTACATTAGAATCCTATTCCGTGTAGTGTCCGCGTCCTCGCAATTCTCTCCGTTCAGGCAGAACAATGCTCCATCGCATCACCTATGTGAGCGAGGCCATCGGCTCGCTCGGTACCAGCCTTCTCTCGGTCGCCCAGGTTCTGGGGGTGTCCGAGGTCAACAATCGTCGCGATCACCTGACCGGCGCGATGGCGATTGATGCCGGGCGGATCGTGCAGGTCATCGAGGGCTCGCGGACCGACGTCGACCGCCTTCTGGGGCGCCTCAGGACCGACCCCCGCCACACCAATCTGTCGATCCTCGCCGACCGGCCGGTGGCCAGCCGCCTGTTCGACGCGCCTATGGCGCACTGCCATTTCGGGACATGGTCGACGGCGCTGGACCTTCTGGCGCTCGCCGAAGGCCGTGTCCCGGTCGACCGCGCCGAAGGCCTTCTGGCCCAGTGCGCCCGCGGTGACGACGCGCCCGATGCCGCGCGAACCGGCACTGACGGCTAGACGAACAATCCGGGTCGCCTCGCGGCTTTCCGAGGCCTAAACAGGGCCGTGACCTTTTCCGAAGACGAGATCGAACGCTACGCCCGCCATCTGGTGCTGGCCGATGTCGGCGGGCCGGGCCAGCAACGGCTCAAGGCCGCGCGCGTGCTGATCGTGGGCATGGGCGGGGTCGGGGGTCCGGCCGCCCTCTATCTGGCCGCAGCCGGCGTCGGCACGCTGGCTCTGGTCGACGACGACACCGTCTCGCTGTCGAACCTGCAACGCCAGATCCAGTTCGACACCGCCGACGCGGATCTCTCCAAGGTCGAGGTCTCGGCCCGGCGGCTGACCGCGCTCAATCCCCATGTAGAGGTCCAGACCTTCGCCCAGCGCCTGTCTGCGGACACGGCTTCGCAGCGCATCGCCGGCTGGGATCTGGTCCTCGACGGCACCGACGACTTCGAAACGCGAATGGCCGTCAACGCCGCCTGCGTCCGGGCCGGGGTGCCACTGGTCTCGGGGGCGCTGGGGGCCTGGAGCGGCCAGGTGGCCGTATTCGAGGGGCGCCCCTGCTATCGCTGTCTGGTGCCCGACATCCCGCCGGACGCTGAAACCTGCGCCCGGGTGGGCGTGGTCGGCGCGCTCGCCGGCCTGATCGGCAGTCTGTCGGCGCTCGAGGCCATCAAACGGCTGACCGGTGCCGGCGACCCCCTGACCGGGCACCTCTGGATTCACGACGCCCTCACCGGCCGGACCCGCACCGTGCGGATTGCGGCCGACCCGGCCTGTCCCGTCTGCAGCTGAAGATCAGGCGAAGGCCTGTTTCAGCAGGACGATATAGCGCTCCAGAAGCTCCTGCTCCTTCTCGGACGGCCAGTCGGCGTGACCCGCGTCCTCGACCTCGACCAGTTCCACCGTCTTGCCGGCCTGTCTCAGGGCGTCATTCATGCGCCGGGATTCAATCACCGGAACGATCGGGTCGTCCACGCCGTGGACCAGCAGTACCGGACAGGCGATCTCGGCCGCCCGTCGGCTGGGAGAGGCCGCCACAAGCTGGGCCCCCATCGTCTCGGGATCCCCGATCCGCTGGACCCAGAAATTATAGACCTGCCGGTCCGGTGTATCGTCCTCGCGTCGCTCCCAGGCCAGCATTTCCGGCAGGTCGGCAACGCCGCAGATGGCGATTGCCGCCTTGTAAAGCTCGGGCCGACGCACCGCCCCCATCAGAGCCGCATAACCGCCGTAGCTGGTGCCCATGATCGCCACCCGGCCGGCGTCCAGCCCCTTGAGGGCAAGGGCGTGGTCGATGGCGTCCTCGACGTCCTCCTGCATCCGGTCGCCCCAGCGGGTCCAGCCCTCGCGGGCGAAGGCCATGCCGTAGCCGCCCGATCCCCGGAAATTGGGCCGCAGCACCCACCAGCCCTGCGCCGCCAGCACCTGGACCTGCCGGTCCCAGGTCCTGAGGTCGCGGACCTCGGGCCCGCCGTGCGGCAGTACCACCAGCGGACCCGGCTGCCCGCCGGGAGGCGCCGTCAGATAGGCCTCGATACTGGCCCCGTCGCGCGTCGTGACCGACAGGGTGTCGGTCAGGCCCAGCCGGTCGAAATCCAGCAGCCGGACGGCGCCCAGATTGACGATGGCCCGGGCCTCCCGGTCATAGAAATACCAGGCGCCCGGCTCGCGGGGACCGGTGACACCGACCACCATGCGGTTGTGATCCCGGCTCAGATCATTGAGGTAGACGTCGCAGTCATTGTCCAGAAAGGCGTTGAGGGCGCGGTGGTGTGCGCCGAGGGCTGCGTCGGCAAACTCGTACTCCAGCCGCTCGCCATAGTAGGCGGCCCCGACATAGCGCCCGGCCGCATCGACGACGCCGTGCATGACGTCGCGACCGGCGCGGTGGGCCAGGGCGGCGCCCATGGCGAAGGTCTCAAGATTCATCTCCCGGACGACCATGGTGTCCTCGCCCTCGGCCCGGGCCGTGACCAGAATGGTGCCCGGCGTCTCGGTCTCGCCGACCCAGCTGAACTCGGGCAGGTCACCAATCCGGTTCCGGCGGATCGGCCGCCAGGCGCCGCTGCTGGTCGCGCGCCCGGAAATGGTCAGCACCGTGCCGCGCGGATTGATGTCGTAGCGAATGACCGGCACGCCCTGCTGGGTCTCCCAGCCGATGGTGCCGGAGCTGCCGCGCTCGATCCTTTCGGCCGAACCGGTCGCGACATTGACCTTGTGCAGGCCCAGAACCCCGTCTCGCTCCCAGGCGGCCATCAGCACATGGTCCGGGTCGCTGCGCAGCAGGTCCACCACACTGCCCAGATCGCGCGAGGCGCGCATGCGTTGCCGGTCGTCCTGGAACATGACGGCGATGTCGCCTGTGACGGCGCTGACCGACATCAGTCGCTTCGAGGTCACCTCCTGGGCGGCGGTGCGCCGGTTGGATCCGGAGATGGCTTGCGGTCCGACCTTGACGGTCACAGCCACCCTGACCAGCAGTCGTTCATCATTGGCCCATTCCAGGCTCTCGACCTTGGTGGCGCCCAGATCAATGCGCTTGCGCGCCCCCTCCGGATCATTGGCGTCCAGAACGTCGATCACGCCGTGGGGCTCATCTTCGGTGCCCAGCTGGTCGAGCACCGCAATCAGATTGCCCCCGGGCGACAGGGTGGCCGCGCGGGTGCGGGCCGTCGTGAAGAAGGCCTCAACCGGATAGGGGGTGGTGCGGGCCCGGGCGATATCCGGTCGCAACCCCATGGCGGTCGCGCCTCCGAATCCCGCAGCCAGCGTCAGCAGCGCACGCCGCGACACGACCGCAAGGGTCTTCACGTCTCTGGATTTCATCGATTTTTCCCCCGGTACAACTCAGGGAAATCGACCACGTGGGCCTGGACCCGTCAAGCGCTACAGCATGGCCGGAATGACGCGATCCGGCGGCCTGTGGCCATTCTGGAACGTCATGATGTTGGCGATCACCCGGTCCCCCATGTCCTGCCGCGATTCCAGGGTCGCCGAGCCCAGATGGGGCATCAGCACCACTTCGGGCCGGTTCAGAAGGCCGGGGTGAACCGCCGGCTCCTGCTCGAACACATCCAGACCGACGCCGCCCAGGGCGCGTCGGCCGACCGCTTCGGCCAGTGCCGCCTCGTCGATCAGTTCGCCCCGTGCCGTATTGATCAGGATCGCATGCGGCGCCAGCAGGGCCAGCCGTCGGGCGTCCATCAGATGGTGGGTCTCCCGCGTCGCCGGACAGTTCAGGGACAAAATGTCCATACGGGGCAGCATGGCGTCGAGGTCGTCCCAGTACGTCGCCTGGAGATCCTCTACGATCATCGGGCTCAGCGGTTTCCGGTTGTGATAGTGCACCTGCATGCCGAACGCGCGGGCGCGCCGGGCCAGGGCCTGGCCGATCCGGCCCATACCGACGATGCCCAGCCGCTTGCCCCACAGCTTGCGACCGCACATCCAGGTCGGCGTCCAGCCCGAGAATTCCCCTTTCTGAACAACGCCGGCGCCCTCGACCAGTCGTCGGCTGACCGCCAGAATCAGCCCCATGGCCAGATCGGCCGTGTCCTCGGTCAGGACGCCCGGCGTATTGGTCACGATCAGCCCGCGCCCGACCGCCGCCTCGACGTCGATGTGATCGACACCCGCCCCGAAATTGGCGATCATTTTCAGCTGGTCGCCGGATTTCGACAGCAGATCGGCGTCGATCCGGTCGGTGATGGTCGGCACCAGAACCTCGGCCCGCCCGACGGCCTCTTCCAGCGCCGCGCGGCTGAACGGCTCGTCCTTCAGGTTCAGCTCGGCATCGAAAAGCTCGCGCATGCGCGTCTCGACCGCGTCCGGCAGGCGTCTGGTTAACACGACCTTAAGTCTGCGGCTCGACATTGGCGGGGACTTTGGAACTGGAGGATCGAAGCGGGATGGAAAGGGTGTCTAGCAGCCCCCTGACCCGAGGCCAAAGGGGGCGCCGTATCGCCGGTGTCACGGTGGCGGCGTTTGGGCTGTTCGTGATGCTCTCGGGACAGGCTGTCCGGCCTGACGGGCGGCCGACCCCCAGCAGCTATCCCGTGCCCCGCTGGATCACCCTCAAGGCCAATGAGGTCCATGCCCGCAAGGGGCCGGGGCTGGATCACCAGATTCTGTGGACCTATCAGGTCGCGGGCCTGCCGGTCCAGGTGGTGGCCGAGACCTTTGAATGGCGCAAGATCTGCGACCCGGAGGGGTCTCTGGTCTGGGTTCATCGCAGCACGACCTCGGGCCGCCGCACGGTCCTGAACCGGGGCGACGCGGCGATCGAGGTCCGGTCTGCGCGCCGGGACGATGCGGGCGTCCGCGCCCGGCTGTCGCCCCATGCTCTCGTGCCCATCACCGACTGCGAGGACGGCTGGTGCGAGGTTCGGTCGGGTCGCGTCCGCGGCTGGGTGCGCGAGGCCGCCGTGTTCGGTACCCAGGCCTCTCCCCTATGCGAGGCCAACCGCCCTGCGGGGCCCGCCCCCCGCCGGCGTTGAGCGCCTTTCAGCGAATCCTTGCCGGTTGACCGGGGCGATTTCACGTGCCACGCCCGCCGCTCAGCATATGGAGGCCGTCTTGAGCCAGTTTGAACGCCAGTCTTCCTATGACTACGACGCCCTTCTGGCCTCGGGTCGGGGCGAGCTGTTCGGTCCGGGCAATGCCCAGCTTCCGGCCCCGCCGATGCTGATGTTCGACCGCATCACCCGGATCAATGACGACGGCGGTGCGCACGGAAAAGGCTATGTCGAGGCCGAACTGGACGTGCATCCCGACCTCTGGTTCTTCAAATGCCACTTCATCGGCGATCCGGTCATGCCGGGGTGCCTGGGCCTGGACGCCATGTGGCAACTGGTCGGCTTCTACCTCGGCTGGATCGGCGGACCGGGCAAGGGCCGCGCCCTCGGTGTCGGGGAGGTCAAATTCACCGGCCAGGTCCAGCCCGATGTGAAGAAGGTCGTCTACAAGATCGACCTCAAGCGGGTCATAAACCGCCGCCTGGTGATGGGAATCGCCGACGGGGTTCTCGAAGCCGATGGCGTCCCTATCTATACGGCCACGGACATGCGGGTCGGCCTGTTCGGCGGCCAGGGAAGCAAGGCTGAATAATCGGGGTTACCACCCCACCGAATACCCCGGAAGGATCGCGGATTACGCGGCGGAATAACGGACAGGATCAGGGAAGCAGCATGCGGCGCGTTGTAGTTACAGGATTGGGGATCGTCTCATCGATCGGGACCGGCGCCGCCGCGGTCACCGACTCCTTGAAACAGGCCCGCTCGGGCGTGGTCGCGGCGCCGGATCACACCGCGCACGGATTCCGCAGCCAGGTGTGGGCTCCGCCGAAAATCGGCGACTGGACCGAGCTGGTGGATCGCCGCGCCTCGCGCTTCCTGGCCGACGGTACCGCCTGGGCCCACATCGCCTTCGAGGAGGCCCTCGCCTCCAGTGGAATGACGCCGGACGAGATCAAGGACGAGCGGATCGGCCTGATCGTCGGCGAGGGCGGGCCCTCGACCCGCGTCATTCTGGAAGCGGCCCAGATCACCATCGACAAGGGCGCGCCCAAGCGCATCGGGCCGTTTGCCGTGCCCAAGGCCATGGCATCGGGCCCTTCGGCCGTGCTGGCCACCTGGTTCCAGATGAAGGGCATCAACTATTCGATCAGCTCGGCCTGCGCGACCAGCGCCCA
>JAHJYN010000118.1 GCA_018826885.1 Alphaproteobacteria bacterium
AAGCTGGTCCACAGCGGCGCGACCTGCGGGATCACGCCCCAGGCGATTTCGTGCAGGCGGCCGGCGCCGGTCGCCTTGACCCCGTCGATGGGGCCGGCGTCGATCGACTCGACCGCTTCCGAGAACAGCTTGGCCAGCACGCCGGCGGTGTTGAGACCAATGGCCAGAACCCCGGCCAGCGGCCCCAGGCCCACGGCCACGATAAACAGGGTGGCGCTGACCAGGTCGGGGATCGACCGCAGCAGGTCCATGAAACGGCGCACCGGCCAGACCAGCCAGGGCGGCGACAGATTGCGCGACGCCATCAGGCTGAGCGGGACAGCGATGAAGACCGCGAGAAAGGTACCCCACAGGGCGATCTGGACCGTCAGCCACATCTGGCCGACCAGAATCTTCCAGTCCGAGAAGTCCGGCGAGAGGAAATCGCGGCCGTAGTTCTGCATCTTGTCGGTATTGGCGAACATATTTCCGAGGTTCGGCATATCCACCCGGCCGAAACTGGCGATCAGGATGATGGCCAGTCCGCCCCAGAGCAGCAGGTCCAGCGACCAGGCCGCGGTCGATTTCACGGGCGGGGGCGGGACCGTGGCCGGGTCGCGCGTCACGGGCGCGGCCGGGCGGCGGAGATTGGCCAGCAGGGCAAAGACGATCAGCAGGCCGATCAGGCCGAACGGGCCCCACTGACGGGCCGCCTCCCCGACATTCAAGGGCTCGGGCGGCGCGACCTCGGGGGGTGTGCCCTCGCGGCGGGCCTGATCGGCCTTCATCTCGCGGATCGGATTGAGATAGCTGTTATCGGCGGCGCGGAACTGGGAGTAGTTCAGCCCCCGCATGATCTGGCGCTGGCGGTCTGCCTCGGGGCCGAACCCCTGACCATAGCCGGTGAAGAACTCCGCGATCTCCAGCTTGAGCCAGCGGGGCAGATCGCCCTTGACCAGAATGCCGGACTCCGGGATCGGCGGGGACTCCCAGATGACTTCGATCTGGGCGGCGATGTCGGGGTTCTGGCGGGTCAGGAAGACGGTGTTGACCGAATTCGAGGTCGCCACATCCACCTGTCCATTGGCCGTCGCGAACGAATTGGCCTGGTGGTTGGACGAGCGCACCGTGGCGAAACAGGCGCGTGGGTCAATCCCGCGCGGGCTGAAGAAATAGGTCATGGGCGCCAGGGTGCCCGAGGTGGACTGGGCGTCGCCCAATCCGAAATCCAGCGTCCGGTCGCAGGCGACGATGTCCTCGATCGTGATCCCGGAGCCCCGTCGCACGATCAGGGTCGAGGTGTAGGAATCCTTGCCCTCGACATCGACGGTGCGGGCAATGACCTCGGCCCCGGCGCGATCGATGGCCTGAACGGCGGGCAGGGCCGAGAACCAGCCGATCTGGGTCTGGTTGGCGCTCATCGCCTCGACCAGCACCGAATAGTTGGAAGCGAACCGCGGCTCGACCGGAATACCGAGGTGGCGCTCAAGGTCGTCCAGAAGCGGCGTCCACAGCGGACCGGACGACGCCTGTCCCTCGGCTGACAGGATCGAGAACACGAGCTCGTCCGGGGCGTCGGGGCGGGCGGGCGCGGTCTGGGCCTGGACCGGCAGGCTGAGCGAGGCGAGGGCGAGGGCGGCGGCGAGGGCGGGCCCCAGACGGGCGACGAAGGCGCGGATCATACCTTGGCCTCCCAGAAGGCATCCTCGAACTCGGGGCCGTAGATCTCGATCAGACGGTCATGGTCCAGCCCCGTCGCCGGGCCGTCATAGACCAGCTTGCCGCCCTTCAACGCCACGACGCGGTTGCAGTAGCGGATGGCGTAGTCGACCTGATGGAGCGTCACCAGCACGCCCATACCGTCGCGGGTGTTCAGCTCGACCAGCATTTCCATCACCTTGCGCGCCGAGACCGGGTCCAGCGACGCCACAGGCTCGTCAGCCAGAATGGCGCGGGCCCCCTGGACAATGGCGCGGGCGATGGCGCCGCGCTGCTGCTGGCCCCCCGACAGGGTGTTGGCGCGCTGGCCGGCATAGTCAGAGACGCCGACCCGGTGCAGGGCGGCCATGGCGCGCGTGCGGTCTTCCTGCGGCCACAGGCCCAGCAGTCCCTTCCACGCCGGAATACGGCCGAGGGCGCCCAGCATGACATTGGTGAACAGGCTCAGCCGTCCGACCAGATTGAACTGCTGAAAGATCATGCCCAGCCGCGAACGCGCCACACGCACCGCCCCGGTGGCCCGGCCGTTGACCTGGACCGTCTCGCCGAACACCTCGATCCGGCCGCCCCGGTCAATATTGATCAGACCGGTGATGGAGCGCAGCAGCGTCGACTTGCCCGAACCCGAAGGGCCGATCAGGGCCACCATCTCGCCGGGCTGGACCGACAGGGACACCCCGTCCAGCGCCTTGAAGGCGCCGAACGTCTTGGACACGTCGTGCACAGAGACAAAGCCGGTGGGCTCGGCGGGAGCAGCGGAGGAATTCATGAGCGGGCTGTTCGTGATTAGACGGACGCCCGGGACGTGGCGCAGCCTGCGCACGGGCGGGTCTTAATGGCAGGCGACGGCCACGTCGTCCAGACCGCATAGGCGGCGTCAGACCTTTACCGACTCGATCCGTGTGCGGTCGGCGCGCGTCGAGGGGCCACTGCGGACCCGCTCCAGCTGGTCGCGGGCCATCCGACGCGCCGGGTCGCGGAACGGGCCGGGGTTGGCCGCCAGACTGGCCAACACCTTGCGCAGGCGCACCGACACGGCAACATCCCCCGCCCCGTATCGCGCTGTGGTCGCCAGAACATCCTCGATCAGATCGGCGGGATCGAGCGGGGGGGCCAGGATACGGTCGCAGCTGACCGGCTCCGGATCGGTGCGGGCCCGCTCCCATTCATCCAGCAGCCTGAGGCCCGCCGACACCACCTGGATGGCGGTGCCCGGGTCGTTGATCCCCGGCGACAGGGCGCGGGCCGCGATCTCGCCCAGGACGATCAGGCCGTAGCGCGGGTCCTGATCAAAGGAGCGGCTCTCGCCGACGGCGAAGGCCCCCTGCCAGTCCCGACAGGCCTCGTCGGTGAGACGGTCAGGACTGACCCGGGCCAGAGGCTCGCCCCGACGCACCAGGGTGCCCGGCATGGCCAGCACTTCGACCCGACAGTCGGCGGCGGCCGCGAGGGCCTGCAGACGGTCAGGGTCGACATTCTGGACATAGCCCGTCTGCGGCGACGGAATGGTCACGCCGGCGTCAAGCCGCCCTTCGGTCCCGCCCAGAAACGGCCGGGCGGCGCGCTGACACAGGGCCTCGCGGGCCTCGGTCTCGACGCGCTCGATCATGTGGCCGACCCGGGCCAGCCGCGACAGGGTGTTGATCCAGGCCAGCAGGCGAAAGGCCACCAGACCCACGACACAGAGGCTGATCAGGAACAGGATGGCGCGACCCCCCGCGCCGTAATATTGCGCATTGATCGCGGTGACCGAGACGATGGCATAGAGGAAGGCGCCGACGAAGGTCGACAGGGCCTTCTGGGTTCGCTCATCGGCGGTCACGAGGGCGGCGACGCGCGGCGTGGCTGAACTGGAGACCGAGGTATAGGCCGTGACCATGGCCCCGACCGAGAAGGTGGCCACCGCGAGCAGGCTGGAGGCCAGAATGGTCAGGATTTCCTCGACGGATTCATTCCCGAGGCGCTCTGCCATCTCCGAGGGCACAAACGGAGCGCCCCAGGCCGCAATCAGGGCGGCGCCGACGCCAAGCCCCGCATAGGCGGTCGCCCGCACCCACAGCTGACGGCTCAGCTTGCGCCAGTAGAACAGCCAGCGGTTCATGAGGCAGGACGCGTGCGCATCCGCCTAGCTTGCCTGAACCTGATCCACCGACACAAGCGCCTCGAGCGGGGCCTCGGGCAGGGACAGGCTGACCTCGGCGCCCCCGCCCGGCGCGCGGTCGATCGACATCCGGCCGCGGACCTGCCGGGCAAAGGCGTGGGCCTGGGCCAGACCCAGTCCCTGGGCCCCCGGCTTGGTGGTAAAGAAAGGCTCGATCGCCCGGGTGCGGGCCTCATCGGAGAAGCCCGGCCCGCTGTCGCGCACCGACAACAGCCAGCCGCCTTCCATCTTCGGTTCCAGACGGACGGCGACCGACCCCTGACCATCGACCGCCTCGATCGCATTGGCGACCAGCGCCCGGACGGCGCCGTCGAAGATCACGGGATCCAGCCGCACCGGCGCCGGTCCGGACGGGACCTCGACCATCAGATCGACGCCGGGACCGACCTGGGTGCGCAGCCGGGTTTCGAGTCCCTTCAGCAGAAGGGCCACGTCCATCACCTGGATTGGGGATTCATCCTCACCCTCGCTGAAGGCCCCGAGCCGGCGGGTGAGGTGTTCACCGCGCTGGCCAGCCGCCAGCGCCGCTTCGCCGAGGCGGCGGATACGGCCGGGGTCGTCGGCCTGCTTCAGCATCATGTCGAGCGCACTGGTCATGACCCCGATCAGGGCGTTGAGGTCGTGGACCAGCCCCCCGGTCAGGCGCCCGACATCCGCCAGTCTCTGGCTGCCCTCGCGCTCCAACCGGGCCTCGGCCTCGGTGCGGCGCAGGGCATCGCGTTCGCGGTCCAGTTCGACCCGCGCGGCCGCCAGCTCGGCCTCAAGCTCGGCCTGCCGGGCGGTCGCCGCATCCAGTTCCGCCGGATCAATCTGCGGCGCCGGCGCGACCGGCAGTTCGACATCGGCCTCGCGCCGCTCGCCGGCCAGCAGCAGAGCATCGACGCGTCCGTCGTTGTCGGTCAGCGGCAGCATCCGCCAACGCACCTCGCCGGCAACGATCACGGGCGCATCCTCGGGCGAGGCCATGAGGCCGGCGCGGATCGCCTGATACGCCGCCGCGCGGTCGGCCTCGGCGAGGAAGACATCCGTGAACGGCCGACCCACGGGGGCCTCGGCCCCATGGGCCAGACTCTCGGCGACGGGATTGACCTCCCGCACCTGCCCCTCGGCATCCACGACGACAAGGGCGCTGGAGGCGGCCTCGAACACGCGCCGGACGTATCCCGGATCAGCAGCCTCGACCGACGGCGTCTCGATCTGGGGCGTCGTCAGCCCCTCGGTCTCGACAATGGCGGCCATGGAGCCGACCACCTGGCCGTATTCATTCTCGATCGGCATGGCGGTGACCGAGACCAGCATGGTCCGCCGGGTCGCCGGATTGGCCAGCAGATGCTGGAAACCCTTGACCGTCTGACCTCTCAGGGCGCGGGCGCTGGGCAGAAGGTCGGGCGGCACGGGCCGTCCGTCCGGAAAGGTGATGCCCCAGGTGGCCGAATGGAACCGCAGGCCCAGCAGCTCGGCGTCACGGCGTCCCAGCAGCTGGTGGGCGGCGCGGTTGGCGTAGACGAACTTGCCCTGACTGTCGGTCTCGACCAGGGCCACGGGCACGGCATTGAGCGTCTCGAACAGGCGCTTGTCCGCGCTCTCGGCGGCCTTTTGAACCAGATCCAGCTCGGACGAGGTCGAGACGTGGCGAACCCTGTGGGTGACGGCAAACCATGCGCTGAACAGGGCCACGCAGACCGAAACCGCAGTCACGGCCCACAGCACCATGGTCCAGTTCACCTCACCTTCCAGAAACATTGACGGCCTTGATCCCGATTTGAAGCAGTTGCGCGGTTCAGACACGACACCGTGCAAGAGGCGAACCGGCTTCGTGTCCGCTCCCCCTCAAGGCGACTAGACCGCCACCGCACCCGGGTCCAGCGACCCGTGGTCACGATCCGGCGAGATCGGGGTCGCTCCACAGCAAAGGGGCCGGACGTCGCCGCCCGGCCCCCGTGGTATGTACTCAGGTCACAGGCCTCAGAAGGCGATGCGCATCACCAGCTGATACACCGGGCCGGCCGACTCGGTCTCGATTTCATATTCGTCGTAATCCCGGGCCAGCTGGTCGCCGACGCTGTCGAACTTGTCGAACACTTCGTCTTTCGACGAATCCAGCAGGTTCGAACCCGTCAGACGCACGACGACATTCTCGCCGATCTGCTTTTCGAGGAAGACTTCCAGATCGGCGCCGTACGAGGTGCGAACCTCTTCGGCCAGGACCCGGTCATAGGCATCGCCCTGTTTGCGATAGGTCGCGCCGAACGCGGCGCCCCAGGTCGGCAGGTCCTGGGTGAAGCCGGCCGAGAAGACGAAGTCCGACTGGCCGTTGAAGCGGCGCTCGCCGGCGAAGTCCGTGATCTCGCTGTCCAGCCACGAGTAGTTGAGGAAGACACCGGTCGATTCCATTCCGATGAAGTCCAGCGGGGTCGAGAGGTCGAACTCCAGGCCATAGACCTTGCCGTCGCCGACATTGTCGACGGTGTAGATGAAGGTGCCGGGACCCGCCGAGCCTTCAACGCCCGTGTTGGTCTCCTCGATCAGGTCGGTGATGTCGCGATAGAAGGCGTTGATGCCGACGACGCCGCGACGGCCCAGACGGCGCTCGAAGCCGAGGTCGAAGCCGACCGCCGTCTCGGGTTGCAGCTCCGGATTGCCGACGAAGTCACTGTCGCCGAACTCCTCTTCCAGCAGCGCGGGCGACAGACGATCAAAGTTCGGACGACGCACGGTGCGCGCCGCCGAGAAGATCACCCGGTCCGTGTCATTCAGGCGCCAGCGCAGGCTGAACGAGGGCAGGAACTCGCCATAGTCATTCTCGGTCACCTGCTGGGCGGCCGGAACCGTCCGGTCGGTGATGGTGACGTCGGTCGTCTCATAGCGCAGGCCGGCTTCCCAGCGCAGGGCGCCAGAGTTGCCCGATACCATGACGTACGGGTCGATACGGTTTTCCTCGATGCTCGCATCGCCGCCCAGAACCGGGCTGGACGCGCCGAACGGCGGCACGGCGGGGCGCGGCGCGGGCGCATTCGGCACATTGAAGCGAATACGCGGCGTCTCGGTGATCAGGCTGTCGCGTGTCTTCCAGTTGGCCTGGACGCCGAACTCCAGCTCCATGTCGCCGGACAGCTCGATCTTGTGCTCGATCGCGGCCTTCCATTCCTCGTCCTGGATGTCGACGGTCTCGGAATCGAGGGTGAAGCGGTCCTCGTCGGGGAAGGGCGTGCCGTCGCGCAGATATTCGGACTCGGCCTCGAACTCGTACTGCTCGTCGTCGATCGTCGCATAGCCCAGCTTGAAGGTCGTCTCACCGCCGAACATCTCGCGCTCATAGCGGCCGCGCAGCGACAGGTTGTCGGTGCGGATGTCGAGGTCGTTGTCGTTGACCACGGCCAGATTGGCCTGGGTTTCGACGCCACCCTCATACTCGAGGGAATCCTCGTCCTGGAAACGGTCGGTGCGAACGAAGACGCCCGAAAGGTCCAGCATGCCGCCGGCCAGCGGCACTTCGTACGAGGCGTTGAAGGCATAGTCCGTGCCGTCGCGGACGTCGGTCTGGACCTCGGTGTTGTCGATGGTGCCACCCGGCTCGTCATAGCGGATGCTGTACTTGTTCTTCGGGTTGCGCCGGTCCTGGACATTGGCCCCGACCAGCAGACGGCCCTCGCCGACCTGACCGCCCCAGACGGCCCCGTAGGTGCCGCCGAACTCGCCATATTCGCTGTCCGGGAACATCAGGGCGCCCAGACGGATATAGCCCCCGTCCAGCGACAGGGCATCGCGCAGGACGATGTTGATGGTGCCGGCCACGGCATCGCCCGACCGGTTGGCCGAGGAGGAGCGGACCACTTCAACCCGCTCGATCAGCTCGGCCGGGATGCGGTCCACAAAGAAGGAGCGATCAACGCCGGAACCGGGCACTTCCTCGCCGTCGATCAGGATTTTGGTGTAGCCGGGGTCGAGGCCACGCAGACGGGCGCCATCAGACTCGAGCACGTCGGACAGGAAGGTCACCGACGGAACGCGGCGCAGGGCGTCGCCCACGGTCAGCGGCTCGAACCGCTGGAAATAGTCGAGGTCGTACGACAGGGTCGGCACCACATCATCGGTGCGGTTCCGCATGGCCGGCTGACCGGTCACGATCACATCCTCAACGGCGGTGACCGGACCCTCGTATTCGGCGTCCTGTGCGAAGGCGGCACCCGCCGCCAGAACGGGGGCCAGAGCGGCGCCCACGAGAAGCTTCAGTTTCATGATGATGGTGTCCCCTGGGGTGGACGTTGTCTCGTCCCTGGCCCCGGATCGCCGTTAGCGCCTTGCAGAGACGCTACAGTGAAGCTTTATGGAAGCTCGGTTGACACCGGGGTCACACTTTGGCGACCGTTCATCTGTATACCTCTGATATGTAATCATTACGTAATCCGTTCATATATTTAGCTTGCCGTGCGCACCGGAGACGCTACAGGGCGGGCATCTGCAGCGGAGCTTTGCCATGCGCCTCATTCCCTCGCTTCTGATCGCCGCTTCCGTCCTGACGCTGTCGGCCTGTGCCTCGACCGAGGATCGCGGGCCGCAGGGCATGTTCGCCCCGGGAGACCCCGCAAAGGCTGTCACGGCGGCCGTCGAAACGGTGGTGACGACCGATCCCGAGGTGGATGCGGACGACCCCGCCCTCTGGGCTGACCCGCGCGACCCGACGCGCGCCGTGATGTTCGGCACCGACAAATCGGACGGCCTGTATGTGCATGATATGGACGGCTCGGTCCGCCAGTTCCTGCCTTCCGGTCCGGTTAACAATGTCGATCTGCGTGTTGGCTTCCCGACCTCGGTCGGTGAGCGGGTGCTGGTCGCGGCCAGCAATGATGCGCCGGGCGCCAATGGCGTGAACCTGTATCTGTTCGATCCGGCGACGCTGACCACGGCGGACTATGGCTTCCTGCCCACGTCCTATGAGCCCTACGGCTTCTGCATGGGGTGGCGGGGCGGCGTCTTCTACCTGATCGTGACCACCAAGGCGGGCACCGTCCACCAGATGTCGGTCGCCGACGGCCCGACCGGGCCAGTGATCGGGGCAGAGCGGGTTCTGACCCTGGCCAGCCAGCTGGAAGGCTGCGTCGTCCATGACGCCGCTGACACCCTTTATGTCGGCGAGGAAGACGTCGGGGTCTGGCGTTTCGACTTCGACCCGTCGGGACCGACCGACGCGATGGCGGTCGCCCGCGTCGACCGCATCCGCATCAAGGACGATACCGAGGGCCTGACGATCCTGCGGGATCGTGGCGTCGACTATCTGATCGTGTCCAGCCAGGGCGACAGCACCTATCCGGTCTATCGCATCGAGGGCCAGCGCCACATCTATGTCGGGCGCTTTGCCATCGTCGACGGGCCGACGATTGACGGGGTCACCCAGACCGATGGCCTCAGCGCCTTCTCCGGTGCGATCGGGCCCTTCCCCGAAGGCGCTATCGCGTTCCACGACCACGAGGATTCGCCCAACCCCGGCCAGCAGAACTTCAAGATCGTCGACTGGCGTGTGATCCGCGAGGCTCTGGGGCTTTAGGCGGACGCCGGTTCGTCCCCGACCGGGCCCTTGCTGACCCGCCCGTAGTAAAGACCGATGCCGGCCGGGATCAGCCAGTAGGCAAACCCCGGAAGCCAGGGCATGCGCGCCAGAAGGGGCAGGGCGGCCAGACCGGCGGAGACCAGACCCGCGACTGCACAGATGCCCCAGATGTCGCGGGCCCGGACGAGGGCCGAGCGCGCCGCGTCGTCAACGGCGTCCGGTCGGGCGACGTGATGCAACAGCACGTAGAGGCCGCTCAGGAAGGCGAACCCCAGGCCATAGGCGACGAAAATCCCCCGCAGGTCGCCCAGGGTGGAAATCCGCTCGCGCCCGGGGATCAGCCCGCCCGTCATCCAGCTGGCACCGGTTTCGGCCAGCAGGCGCAGCGGGAAGACATAGATCATGACGGTGAAGACGATCATGAGACTGATGAGGGTGATCGCGCCGTCGCGGACGGGGGTCATGCGCCCGAAGTCGCGATGAGCGGACCAGAACAGCGCCAGCAGGGCAAAGCCGACGGCAAAGGCCGGGATGCGGCCCAGCGCGGCGCCGAGGTCGGCATAGCTGTCGAGGGGCTCGGCACCGGAAATGACCAGCAGGGTCAGGGCAAAAGCGAAGGAAGCGTCGACAAAGGCGTCGAGACGGCGCGCAGCGACACCTTGCAAGGACTCAGACATGACGGCCCCTCCCCCTGCCGGAGGGTGGGCCGCAA
>JAHJYN010000119.1 GCA_018826885.1 Alphaproteobacteria bacterium
AGAAGCGGGGTGGGCCCCGGCCGGGCGACGCGAAGAAGAACTATTATGTCACCGAGAGCGTCGGCATTGCCACGGGCCTGCTGATCGCGGCCCTGCACAGGGCCGGCCTGGCGACCCTGACCCATACGCCCGCGCCGATGAGTTTCCTGAGCGAGATCTGCGGCCGCCCGGCCGACGAGAAGCCGTTCCTGCTGCTCGTGGCGGGCCACCCCGCGGCGGAGGCCACCGTGCCGCTGGCCGCGCTGGACAAGAAGCCGCTGGACGCCATCGCCGCATGGATTTAACCCGCCCCCAGTCCCTGGAGCGCCCCTGATGAAACGCCTGATCGCCGCCGCCGTTGCCCTGACGCTGATTGTTCTGCCCGCCGCCGAGGTCGCGGCCTGGGGGGCCAGCGGCCACCGGATGGTCGGACAGGCCGCCATGCGCGCCCTGCCCGAGGAACTGCCGGCCTTTCTGAGAACCGCAGAGGCCGCCGCCCAGGTGGGCGAACTGTCGCGCGAGCCCGACCGCTGGAAGGGCGCAGGCCAGCCGCACGGCCGCGAGCGCGACACCGCCCACTTCGTCGACATGATCGAGGACGGCCGCATCATGACCGAGGCGGGGCCGCACATCCGCGAGCTGCCGACGCTCAAGTCCGAATATGACGCCCTGCTGCTGGAGGCCGGGATCAAGGTCAATGACGCGGGCTATCTGCCCTATGCGATCATGGATGCCTGGCTGCAGGTGATGCAGAACTTTGCCTATTGGCGGGTGCTGTCAGCCGCCGAGGCGCGCGAGACCGATCTGGCGCGTCAGGCCTGGTACCGCGAGGACCGGCTGCGGCGCGAGGCGCTGCTGCTGCGCGATATCGGCCTGCTGTCCCACTATATCTCGGACGGCTCGCAGCCCCTGCACACGACGATCCACTACAACGGCTGGGACCGCGATACGGACAACCCCGAGAACTTCACCCGCTCGCGCCGGACGCATGGCATGTTCGAGGGCGATTTCGTCCGCGACCGTGTGAACCTGCAGGGCATTGAGGCGGCCATGACCGCGCCGCGCCTGGACGGGTTCGAGCTGCGCGCCCGCATGGCGGACTATCTGCTGGTCTCGCTGGGAGAGGTGGTTCCCTTCTATCGTCTGGAGAAGGCCGGTGGCTTCGTCGAGGCCGACCCGCGCGGCGTGAATTTCGCCACGGTGCGGCTGGCCGCCGGCGCCTCGGAACTGCGCGACCTGATCGTCCTGGCCTGGCGCGAGGCGGGCACCCGCTCGGTCGGCTGGCCGAACGTCAAGGTGTCCGAAGTCGAGGCCGGCACCGCCGACCCGTGGCTGGCCATGATCGGTCAGGACTGACGGGTGACCGAGCCTGCGCCGCTGACACCGCCCGTCATCATCCTCGACAAGCCGCAGCTGGCCGACAACATCGGCGCGGTGGCGCGGGTGATGGCCAATTTCGGCCTGTCCGAGCTGCGGCTGGTGTCGCCCCGGGACGGCTGGCCGCAGGACCGGGCCTGGGCCACGGCCTCGGGCGCCGACTGGGTGCTGGACGGGGTGAAGGTGTTCGACAGCGTGGCCGAGGCGATCGCCGACCTGAACACCGTCTTTTCGACCACGGCCCGGCCGCGCGAGACGCGGATGCCGGTGCGGACGCCGCGCGAGTCGGCGCGACTGCTGTATGACGACCGGGCCTCGGGGCTGAGCGTCGGCCTGCTGTTCGGCGGCGAGCGGGCCGGGCTGGAGACCACCGACATCGCCCTGACCCAGGGGATCACCACCATCCCCATCGACCCCCGGCACCATTCGCTGAACCTGGCGCAGGCGGTGGCGATCAATGCCTATGAGTGGCGGACGCTGATCCTCGATGCCCCGCCGCCGCGCTTCCGCGAGGGCGACCCGCCGGCGTCGAGCGACCTGCTGGTCGGCATGTATGAGCATCTGGAGACCGAGCTGGAAGCGGGCGGCTTTTTCCATCCGCCCGAGAAAAAGCCGTCGATGAGCCAGAACCTGCGCGTCATGCTGGGCCGGGCCGGGTTCAGCGCGCAGGAGGTGGCGACCTTTCGCGGGGTGATCCATGCGCTCGCCAAGGGACGCGGACGGCTGCTGGCCCGGATGGCGGCCCGGCGAGAGGCGGGCGACCGTCAGGACTGATCACTGGCGCAGCGCCCCGGTGCGGCGTGACACTCCCCCTCCAGACGAGGGAGAGACCCATGCGAAACCTGATCATGGCCGGACTGGCCGCTGTCGGGCTGATGGCGGTGGCGGCCCCCGCCTCGGCCCAGTCGATGAATGTGCCGGGCATCGTGGACGATGTGCTGGGTCAGATCTGCGTGCCCTATGCGCAGACCGGCGACGTTGCGGCGGCTATCCGGGCCGCCGAAGGCCTGGGCTATGCCATCATTGAGGACGAGAGCGGGATGGACCTTGAGTCCGACCGTCCGTGGGCGGATGTGCGGCTGACGCGGCGGCATCACGGCACGGTGACTCTGGAGCTCAGCTATGGGCGCGGCCTGTGTTCCGTCGGCATCCATGAGGGCGGGGCGTCGACCATGGCGCCAGCCGCCGAACCCTATGTGGCGGCGCTGGGGCTGGAGCCGCTGCTGCTGTCCATCGAGGGGCAATCGACCACCGACATGGCGATCTGGCGCACCGGCACCACCCAGCTGATCATCAGCCGTAGCCCGCATTTCTCGCCCGGATCAGAGATGGTGCTGGGCTTCGAACTGCCCTGACAGCGTCTCGATAAAGGCCGGGACGACTTCGGTGGCCGGACCGTGGTGCCTCTCGTCGAACAGGTCCGAGATCAGCGAGGGCTCGAGGTTCAGTTCGACCGTGCGGGCCCCGGCGTGGCGGGCGATCTCGACAAAGCCCGCGGCCGGATAGACGGCGCCCGAGGTGCCGATGGCGATGAACAGGTCGCAGGCCTGAAGCGCGTCGTGGATGACCTCCATCTCGAGCGGCATCTCGCCGAACCAGACGATGTGCGGGCGCAGGCGCCCTTCGGGGTGGTGGGGCGAGACGCTGTCGGTGGAGAGGTCGCCGGGGCAGTCGCAGATGCGGCCCGTGCGGGTGCAGGCGGCCTTCAGCAACTGGCCGTGCATGGGGATCAGGCGAAAGCCCGGGGCGGGGGCGACCTCGGCATGGGCGCGGGCGTGCAGGTCATCGACATTCTGGGTGACCAGCGTCAGCGCGCCGGGCCAGCGCGCGGCAAGGTCGGCCAGCGCCCGGTGCGCGGCATTGGGCTGCACCTCGGCCAGCTGACGCCGCCGGGCGTTGTAGAACTCATGGACCGTCGCCGGGTCGCGCTGAAAGGCCTCGGGCGTCGCCACATCCTCGATCCGGTGCCCCATCCACAGCCCGTCCGAGGCGCGAAAGGTCGGCACGCCGGACTCCGCCGATATACCCGCGCCGGTCAGGATGACGATGTTGCGGTGGGTCATGGTCTGGACGGTGCCTTGGGAAAACAGGGTCTGAATAGTCTGAATCGTCTGAAATGGTGTTCGCTAGCTGGACTTTGGCCCTTCTCCCGCTGGGAGAAGGTGGCGCGTGAGCGCCGGATGAGGGGCGGCGATATCCGTCGGCGAACGCCGTGGCAGGACCAGTGCGACGGCTCACGCCGAAGGCGGAGGACGACCCTCCCCCCCAACCCCCTCTCAGGCTCCGCGCTGCCCTTCGGGTCCCACCGGGAGAGGGGACAAATAAACACCGTCTGAACCGTCTGAACCGTCTGAATTCGCGCCGCCGTTCGCCTGGGTCTCGGTAACCGGACAGCATGCATCATCCGACGGCCAGGGCGGGAAGATCGGTTCGGGAAACGCTCGGGGTGTTGAAAGGGTTGGGCATTCAGGCGGCGGCCATCCTGGCCACTGCCCTCAGTTCATCGTCATCCTCGGGCTCGACCCGAGGATCGGTGTCGCCCACCATGGCCGACGGTCTGCCCGGACCGATCCTCCGATCAAGTCGGAGGATGACGAGCTTGTTTTGGGTTGAAAGCGGGGGCGAGGGGTGCGACGCCTCGGGGATCAGATCAGGAGCCCTCCCCCATGAAGACCCGTGCCGCCGTTGCCTTTGAAGCGAAGAAGCCGCTGGAGATTGTCGAGGTCGATCTGGAAGGGCCGAAGGCGTTCGAGGTGCTGGTCGAGATCAAGGCGACGGGCATCTGCCACACCGACGCCTATACGCTGGACGGGCTGGATTCGGAGGGCATCTTCCCGAGCATTCTGGGCCATGAGGGCGCGGGCGTGGTGGTCGAGGTGGGGCCGGGCGTGACCTCGGTCGAGGTCGGCGACCATGTGATCCCGCTGTACACGCCGGAATGTCGCCAGTGCAAAAGCTGCCTCAGCCGCAAGACCAATCTGTGCACCGCCATCCGGGGCACTCAGGGCAAGGGGCTGATGCCGGATGGCACGTCGCGGTTCAGCTACAAGGGGCAGGCCATCGCCCACTATATGGGCTGCTCGACCTTCTCGAACTACACGGTGCTGCCCGAGATCGCCCTGGCGAAGATCCGCAAGGACGCCCCGTTCGACAAGGCCTGCTACGTCGGCTGCGGCGTGACCACGGGCGTCGGCGCGGTGGTCAATACCGCCAAGGTGGAGCCCGGCGCCAACTGCGTGGTCTTCGGCCTGGGCGGGATCGGCCTCAACGTCATCCAGGGGCTGAAGATGGTCGGAGCCGATATGATCGTCGGCGTCGACATCAATAACGACAAGGAAGAGTGGGGCCGCAAGTTCGGCATGACCCACTTCGTCAATCCGAAGGATGTGTCGGATGTGGTCACCCATCTGGTCGAGCTGACCGGCGGCGGAGCGGACTACACCTTTGACTGTACCGGCAACACCACGGTCATGCGTCAGGCGCTGGAAGCCTGTCACCGGGGCTGGGGCGAGAGCATCATCATCGGCGTGGCCGAGGCCGGCAAGGAGATCGCCACCCGCCCGTTCCAGCTGGTCACCGGCCGGGTCTGGCGCGGCAGTGCCTTCGGTGGCGCGCGGGGACGGACGGATACGCCGCGCATCGTCGACTGGTACATGGACGGCAAGATCGAGATCGACCCGATGATCACGCATACGATGCCGCTGGAAGACATCAACAAGGCCTTCGACCTGATGCACGAGGGCAAGAGCATCCGAAGCGTGGTGGTGTTCTAGGGGCAGTTGCCAAAAGAAACGGACATGGCTAGCGTCTCCGGACCAGGAGGAGGAAATCCATGTTCACCCACATCACCGTTGGCGCGAATGACGTCGAGGCGTCGCGCCGCTTCTATGACGCCGTGCTGGGCGCGCTGGGGCATGAGCCGGCGCAGGGGCCGGATGCCAAGGGGCGCTTCTGGTGGCGCACGCGGATGGGCGCCTTTGCGGTCGGCAAGCCGATCGACGGGGAGCCGGCCTGTCACGCCAATGGCGGCACCATCGGCTTTGCCGCGAAGACGTCCGACATGGTTCAGGCCTTCCATGATGCCGGCGTGGCGGCGGGCGGCACCGCCATCGAGGATCCGCCCGGCGAGCGCAACGGTCCGTTCGGCGCGCTGATCCTGGCCTATCTGCGTGACCCGTCGGGCAACAAGGTCTGTGCGCTGCACCGACCCGGGTAACGGCGCGCGGTCAAAAAGTCGTTCCCATTCCGGGACAGCCGGTTATGGTGCCCGCTTTCATCGGCATCCCGGGGGAATGGGGAATGAGCGACGCAGCGACGCCCGCAGGCGTGCAGGCCTTTTACGACCAGGTCACCAACGTCAGTGACTTCATCTGGGGCGGGACCTGGAACGGGGAAGCGCTGATACCCTTCCCGCCCATGGTCATCGTGCTGCTGGGCGTCGGCGCCTGGATCATGATCGGCCTGCGCTTCTATCCGATCCTGAAGCTGGGCGAGGCCTTTGCCGGTCTGTTCAAGAAGGACCCGTCGGGCAAGGGCGAGATTTCGCCGTTCGCGGCCCTGTCGACCGCCCTGTCGGGACAGGTCGGTACCGGCAACCTCGCGGGCGTGGCCACCGCCATCACCCTGGGCGGACCCGGCGCCCTGTTCTGGATGTGGGTGACGGCACTGTTCGGCATGGCGTTGGCCTTTGCCGAGGGTTCGCTGGCCATCCGCTTCCGCGATGTGGGGCCGGACGGCGCCTATCGCGGCGGACCGATGAGCTATATCCGCAAGGGTCTGGGCAAGAAGTGGAGCTGGCTGGCCATCCTGTTCTGTCTGGGCACGCTGTTCTCGGCGATTGCCACCGGCAATATGATCCAGGCCAATTCGATCGCCGACTCGATCACCAGCCTTGCTCCCGTGACCGAATGGGGCGCGGGCCTGATCGTGGCGGCGGCCGTGTTCGTCGTCATCATCGGCGGCATCAAGTCGATCGGCAGCGTGGCGGAAAAGGTCGTGCCGGTCATGGCCGTCTCCTATCTGCTGCTGGCCCTGCTGGCCCTGATCCTGAACTTTGAGGATCTGCCGGCGACCTTTGGCCTGATCTTCGGCAGCGCCTTTACCGGCACGGCGGCAACCGGCGGCTTTGTCGGCGCGGGCGTGATGATGGCCATCCGGGCCGGTGTGGCGCGCGGCCTGTTCTCGAACGAGGCCGGTCAGGGCTCGACCCCCATGGCCCACGCCGTGGCCAGGACCGATGATCCGGCGCGTCAGGGCCGGTTCGCCATGATGGGCACCTTCATCGACACCATGATCATCTGTACGATGACCGGCCTGGTGATGCTGACGGTCCAGGGGTCCTTCCCCGCCGGCGCCGGCACGGTCGAGCACGTCTGGAACTCGGACCTGCGCGGGTTCGAGATGACGCTGGCGGCCTTCTCGGCCGTGTTCCCGCAGATCCTGTTCGGAACGACCACGATCGGCGGCTTTGTGGTGTCGCTGGCGCTGATCCTGTTCGTCTTCACCACCCTGCTGACCTGGAGCTATTACGGGGAGCGGGCGGCGACCCATCTGTTCGGACAGGGCGTTGCCATTCCGTGGCGCCTGCTGTGGGTGGTGATGATCTTTGTCGGATCGTTCCAGCACATCGAGTTCGTCTGGCGCATGGGCGATATCTCGAATGCCGCCATGGCCCTGCCGAACCTGATCGCCCTGGCGGCGTTGTCGAGCGTGGTGTTCGCCCTCGCGCGCGGCAACAAGACCGCCGGCCGCGATCACGACTAAAGGAGACGACCCGCCGTGGATGTCCTGAAAACCCATGTCGTCCACGGCGGGACGCTTCGCTATCTGAGCCACGCCAGCGCGGCCACCGGCACAACGATGAAGGTGTCGGTGTTCGTGCCGCCGGGTGAAGGGCCGTTTCCGGTCGTCCTCTGGCTGTCGGGCCTGACCTGCACCGAGGACAATTTCACCACCAAGGCCGGGGCCTATGAGGCAGCGGCGCGGCTGGGCCTGATCGTGGTGGCGCCCGACACCAGCCCCTGAGGCGACGGAGTGGCCGATGACGAGGCCTATGACCTGGGGCAGGGCGCAGGATTCTATGTCGATGCGACCGAGGCGCCGTGGGCCCCGCATTTCTGCATGGAGACCTATGTCACCCGCGATCTGGTCGAGCTGATCGACGCCAACTTCCCGACCACGGGCAAGCGCGCCATCCTCGGCCATTCCATGGGCGGGCACGGGGCGCTGACGCTGGCGCTGAACCATCCGCATCTGTTCGCCTCGGTCTCGGCCTTTGCGCCGATCGCCTCCCCCACCCGCTGCCCGTGGGGCGAGAAGGCCCTGGTCGCCTATCTGGGCCCGGATCGCGAACGCTGGGCGCGGCACGACGCGTCACTTCTGATCGAGGCGGGCGTGGCCAACGGCCAGTTCGACGACATCCTGATCGATCAGGGCAACGCCGACGGCTTTCTGGTCGAGCAACTGAAACCGGAACTGCTGACGGCGGCGGCCGAGGCGGCGGGCCAGCGCCTGACCTTGCGCATGCAGCCCGGCTATGACCATTCCTATTTCTTCATGGCCAGTTTCATCGCGGATCATCTGGCCTTTCACGCGAAGCGGCTGAAGGCCTGACCCATGGCAGACCCCGACTATGAGGCCATGTTCGCCGAGCTGTGCGTCAAGCTGGGCTTTTGCCTGCACCCCAAGGGACAGGCGCGGGTGATCGCGGCCCTGCCGAACGGCTATGACGCGGCGATGCGGGCGGTGTTCGCGGCCGAGGGCACGGATCCGGGCTCGATCCCCGGCGACCTGAAACGGGCGGTGCGCGACTGTCTGAAGGCGCACGCGACCGCGGGCTGATCCGCGACCTCCATCCGGCAATTTCGGAACGAATTCGCCCACCGGCCCTTGGGTCTGGAGGCGCCGCACCTATGTGTACGGCCAAGGTTTACCCCAGACTCAGGAGCCCGACATGGCCTTTACCCTGCCCCCCCTCCCCTATGCCTATGACGCGCTGGAACCGGCCATCGACAAGGAAACGATGACCTTCCACCACGACAAGCACCACCAGGCCTATGTCGACAATCTGAACAAGGCCGTGGACGGCGACGACAGCCTGAAGGGCAAGTCGCTGGAAGACATGTTCAAGACCATGTCGAAACTGCCCAAGGCGGTGCGCAACAACGGCGGGGGCCACTGGAACCACGCCCTGTTCTGGACGCTGCTGGCGCCGGAAGGCCAGACCGGCGAGCCCTCGGGCGCGCTGAAGGAGGCGATCGACCGCGATCTGGGCGGCATGGACAAATTCAAGGAGGCGTTCAACGCCGCCGGCGCCGGCCAGTTCGGCTCGGGCTGGGCCTGGCTGATCGTCCAGGACGGCAAGCTGAAGGTCACCTCGACCCCGAACCAGGACAATCCGCTGATGGATGTGGCCGACGAACAGGGCACGGTGATCCTCGGCGCCGACGTCTGGGAGCATGCCTATTATCTGAAATACCAGAACCGCCGGGCCGACTATCTGAAGGCCTTCTGGTCGGTGGTGAACTGGAACGAGGTCAATGACCTCTATGCCAAGGCCGTTTCCTAGGCCGCACGCCTTTCACGCCCGCCGGATCGTCCGGCGGGCGTTTTCATGTGGGGGACTATCCAATGCGACTGAAGACAACTGCCGCCATGGCGGCCATCCTGATGAGTGCGGGCCTGGGGCTCGCCGCCTGTAATCCGGGCACCGAGCCTGCCAACCGACCGGCCGCCGACAGCCGGGTCGCGAGCGCCGACGTCCAGCCCTTCATGATCGGCACGCTTCAGGCCTGGGCCCTGCGCGACGGCGG
>JAHJYN010000017.1 GCA_018826885.1 Alphaproteobacteria bacterium
GCCGTATTCGGGCATGTCGGCAGTCGGATCGGTCATGAAGTCGGTCAATAAGACGCCCGCCTGGCGGGCCCGGAAAACAGGGGCGGACACGGAAGGTTGGCCAGACGAATCTGCCCCGTATCGAACCGGCTAAATATATAGGAAATTCGGCAGGAATTGCGAGGAAAAGGGGTGGCGGAAGCCGCCCTGAATTCACTCCGCCGCGAGGCCGCCCCCGGCCACCCGCACGAACCGCGCCCGGCCCTCCAGACCCTCGAACAGGACCCGTTCCGTGCCGGTCATGAAGGCCTGCAGGCCGCGCTCGCGGCCCAGTGCCTCGATCTCGTCGAACAGGGCCGCGCGACGGTCGGCGTCGAGGTGGGCCGGGGCCTCGTCCAGCAGCAGCAGCGGTCGGGCCGTCTGGTCGGCCAGCCGGGTGATCTGGGCCAGGATCAGGTTCAGCACCAGCGCCTTTTGCTCGCCCGACGACCCCTCGGCCGCCGGCCGGTTCTTCTCGCGGTGCAGCGCGGTCAGGTTGGTCCGGTGCGGGCCGAACAGCGACCGCCCCGCCGCCCCGTCGCGGGTACGGGCCGCCTTGAACCCATCGCGCAAATAGCCCTCGACCGCTTCAGTCGCCTCGCCCGTCCCGGTGCGCCGCTCGGCCTCGCCGGCCAGACCCAGATCGGCCTGGGGGAAGGGCCGTCCCGCGCGGGCGTCGATGGCGTCCTGCAGGGCCGACAGGGCCGCGACACGGGCCCCGGCCATGCGCGCCCCCGCCTCGGCCAGCCGGGCCTCCAGCGCGTCCAGCCACAGGGGGTCGGCCTCTCCCCCCTCGGCTGCCTGTAGCAACAGCCTCAGCCGCTCGCGCAGGGCCTTGTCATAGGCCGCGACCGCCGCCGCATGGTCGGGCACGGCCGCAAACACCAGCCGGTCAAAAAAGCGCAGCCGGTCGGCCCGGGCATCCGAGAACAGCCGGTCCTGCTCGGGCGTCGCCCAGACGGGCCGCAGATACTCCAGCAGCCGCCCGGGCTGGGCCGTCTCGCCATTGATGCGCACGATGCGCC
This sequence comes from Alphaproteobacteria bacterium, assembly GCA_018826885.1. Classification (GTDB taxonomy): domain Bacteria; phylum Pseudomonadota; class Alphaproteobacteria; order Caulobacterales; family Caulobacteraceae; genus Brevundimonas. The sequence continues at coordinate 1,044 of JAHJYN010000017.1, forward strand.
GCGCGGCGACACCCCCCGGCACGCCGGTGCCCAGCCGGGTGTCATCGTCCAGCTCAACCGCCACCGCCCAGGGCCGCCCGGAAGCCTCGCCCGGCTCGCGCCGCCCCATTTCGGCCGCCGTCGCCCCGCGCAGCCCCTTGCCGGGCGTCAGCAGGCTCAGCGCCTCCAGCAGATTGGTCTTGCCCGCCCCGTTCGGCCCATGCAGCACCACAGGCCCCGCTCCCGGCTCCAGCCGCGCAGTCCCGTACGAACGGAAATCAGTGAGGGTGAGGGCGGTGATCAAGGGTTCGACGAGGGTCTGACAGGGCGCGGGGGGCTCAAGGGCGTCCGCCCCTCCCTAGCCACTATTGAGGGCCTTCCCAAGCCGACGATGGCCGGACTATACGCTTTGGCCTGCCGGGGCCCCCCGCGCCTTCATGCGGGCCACGCCGTGCGGCGGCATGCTGAAGCCGAGGGTATGGCCGGGATTGACGACGACGCCGTAGTCATCGCCGACAACCCCCAGGACCCAGTCGGCGCGAACCTGACGCGCATAGGGATATTGGGGCGCATTGTGGGCCCAGGTCGAACATTTGCCGGCGGTCGTGAAGACGACCAGCGCGGGATGGCCCTGCGGCGTCGTTACCGTCAGCGGGGAGAGGGTCTGAGGCTCGGGCCCCGGGTCCTCCGCGAGCATGACGACGACCTGCGCCCTCATGAACACGGCCGCGAGGTCATCGAGGGTTCCGCCGTCCTGTGCGGCGGCGATCGCCGCTTCCAGCGGCGCGCCGACCTCCTCGGGCGGGGGAGACTGCACGCCCTACACCCTCAGCGGCATCAGCACATACTGGACGCCCGGGTCGCCGGGATCGAGGACCAGGGTCGGGCTGGCCGGGTCGGCGAATTTGAAGGCGGCGGTCTCGCCGGTGATCTGGCCGCAGACGTCCAGCAGATAGCGGGCGTTGAAGCCGATCTCGAAGGGCTCTTCGGAATAGCCGATCTCGACCTCCTCGACGCCCTGGCCGGCTTCCATGTTGCGCACCGTCAGGGTCACGCGATCCAGCTCGAAGGCCAGTTTCACGCTACGGCTCTTTTCGGCCGAGATGGTCGCCACCCGGTCGACAGCGGCGGCGAAATCGGCGCGGTCGATGTCGGCCTGTTTGTCATTCCCCTTGGGGATGACGCGCATATAGTCGGGGAAGGCGCCGTCGATGACCTTGGAGGTCAGGGCCGCCTGGCCGAATTCGAAGCGGATCTTCTGCGGCGAGACGATCACCTCGACCGCGCCCGAGCCGTCGTCCAGCAGGCGGCGGACCTGATCGATGGTCTTGCGCGGCACGATCACGCCGGGGCTGCCGGCGGCGCCCTCGGGCGCCGGGGTCTCGGCCAGGGCCAGACGGTGGCCGTCAGTGGCCACGGTGCGCAGCAGGGGCACGCCGTCCTCGGCCACCGTGTGCAGATAGAGGCCGTTCAGATAATAGCGGGTCTCTTCGGTCGAGACGGCGAACCGGGTCTTGTCGATCAGCCGGATCAGGTCTTCCTTGGCCAGCGAATAGCGCGACCCGCCCGCCTCGGTCGACATGACCGGAAAGTCGCCCGCGGGCAGGACCGGCAGGTTGAATTTCGACCGGCCCGCCTGGACCGTCAGGCGCGGATCGTCGCCCGAATAGACCAGCGACACCTCGGCCCCTTCGGGCAGTTTGCGCGCGATTTCGTACAGGGTATGGGCGGGGGCGGTGATCTGCCCCTCGACCTGGACGACGGCCTCGGCCTCATCGACCATTTCCATGTCGAGGTCGGTGGCCGAGAAAGACAGCCGGTCGCGGCCCGCGCTGAGCAGCACATTGGCCAGGATCGGAATGGTGTTGCGGCGTTCGACAACGCTCTGGACGTGGCTGAGAGCCCTGAGGAGCGCGGATCGTTCGATAGTCAGCTGCATGTCGTCTCGCCCGGACGC
>JAHJYN010000120.1 GCA_018826885.1 Alphaproteobacteria bacterium
GCTGACGCCCGACCCGATGCCGCGACGCCACAGTGCCACGGTTCCGCTTGCCCGACGCCGTAGAGGGGCCTACCTCACCTCCCCTCGAATCGTTCCAAACTGAGGTCATGCCTCCTTCCTCCTCGCCGTCCCTGTTCGACTTGCCCGAGCCCGAGCCTGAAAAGCCGGCAGCAGAACCCGTGCGCCCGATGGCGACACCGGTCGCTGCGCCTTTGGCTACTGCTCCCGCCAAGCCGGTTGAGGCGCCCGCAGGGACGACCGGCTACTCCGCCTCCTCGATTGAGGTGCTGGAGGGACTGGAGCCGGTCCGCAAACGCCCCGGCATGTATATCGGCGGGACGGACGAGCGGGCGCTGCACCACCTGTTTGCCGAAGTGCTCGACAACGCCATGGACGAGGCCGTGGCCCGCCATGCCAAGCTGATCAAGGTCGAGCTGGACGCCGAAGGCTTCCTCTCGGTTCAGGACGACGGCCGCGGCATCCCGGTCGATCCCCACCCGAAACACCCCGGCAAGTCGGCGCTCGAGGTCGTCATGACCGTGCTGCACTCGGGCGGTAAGTTCTCGGGCAAGGCCTATGAGACCTCGGGCGGTCTGCACGGCGTGGGCGTGTCCGTGGTCAACGCCCTGTCCGACCTGCTGGAAGTGACCGTCTGGCGCGACGGCCACGAGTGGCACCAGAGCTTCTCGCGCGGCCTGCCGCAGGGCGGCCTCGAAAAGCGCCAGCCGTCGAAAAAGCGCGGCACCCTGATCCGCTTCCGGCCGGACGCCGAGATCTTCGGGACCGGCGCTGCCTTCAAGCCCGCGCGCCTGTTCCGCATGACGCGGTCCAAGGCCTATCTGTTCCGCGGCGTGGAAATCCGCTGGACCTGCGCGTCCGAACGGATCGTCGATGCGACGCCCGAGACGGCGGTGTTCCACTTCCCCAACGGTCTGGCCGATGCCCTGGTCGAGCGGATCGGCGAACTCGAGACCGTCACCCCGACCTTCAGCGGCCGGGTCGAGCGAAAGGGCGAGGCCGGGGCCGTCGAATGGGCCGTGACCTGGAGCCCGATCGGCTTTGGCGAGGCCGACGGCTTTGTCCAGTCCTACTGCAACACGGTCGCCACGCCCGATGGAGGCACACATGAGGCCGGCTTCCGCGCCGCCCTGGTCAAGGGTCTCAAGGCCTACGGCGAGCTGTCGAACGAGAAACGCGCCGCCATCATCACCGCCGAGGATGTGATCGCCAACGCCGGCGCCCTGATCTCGGTCTTCATCCGCAATCCCGAGTTCCAGGGCCAGACCAAGGACCGGCTGTCGTCGCCGGAGGGTCAGCGGCTGGTCGAGGCCCTGCTGCGCGACCCGTTCGACCACTGGCTGACCGAAAGCCCGAAACAGGCCAATGCCCTGCTGGGCTTTGTCATCGAACGGGCCGAGGACCGTCTGAAGCGACGCAAGGACAAGGAAGTCCAGCGCGCCGCCGCCACCCGCAAGCTGCGCCTGCCCGGCAAGCTGGCCGACTGTACGCGTCAGGCGGCCGAGGGCACCGAGCTGTTCATCGTCGAAGGGGATTCGGCCGGCGGCTCGGCCAAACAGGCGCGCGACCGGGCGACCCAGGCCATCCTGCCGCTGCGGGGCAAGATCCTGAACGTGGCCTCGGCCACGGCGGACAAGCTGCGCGCCAACATCGAGCTGTCGGATCTGGCGCTGGCCCTGGGCGTCCAGCCGGGCAACCGGTTCAACCTGGGCGACCTGCGCTATGAGCGGGTCATCATCATGACCGACGCCGATGTCGATGGCGCCCACATCGCGGCCCTGCTGATCACCTATTTCTACCGCGTCATGCCCGAGGTGGTGCGCGAGGGCCGGCTGTTCATGGCCCTGCCGCCGCTGTACCGGATCCAGGCCGGCAGCCTGTCGGAATACGCCCGCGATGACGCGCACCGCGACGAGCTACTGGCCACTACCTTCAAGGGCCGCAAGGTCGAGATCGGGCGGTTCAAGGGTCTGGGCGAGATGATGGCCGCCCAGCTCAAGGAAACCACCATGGATCCGAAGAAGCGGACCTTGGCGCGCGTCACCCTGCCCGAGTCCGAGGACGAGATCGCCGATCTGGTCGAGCGGCTGATGGGCAAGAAGGCCGAACCGCGCTTCGACTTCATCCAGCAAAATGCGCGCTTCGCCCAGGCCGATCTGGACCTGTGACGATCCGTCCCCGAAACGTCATCGAATGGTGATGATCCGGGCGTGTTGAGGCGTCATATACGGCTGGCAAGGAGTCTCCCATGTCCCTGATCCGCCGCCAGCTGCTGACCGCCGGGGCCGCCGGCCTGGCCTTCTCCGGCCTCGCCCGTTTCGCCCATGCGCAGTCCGCAGAGACCTATATCAATGAGGTCGAGGGCTATGGCCCGCTGAAGGCCGATCCCGGCGGGCTGCTGGATCTGCCGGAGGGGTTTACCTATCAGGTCATCTCCCAGAGCGGCGACACCATGGACGACGGCCTGTTCGTGCCCGGCCAGCCGGACGGCATGGGGTGTTTTGACCTCGGCGGCGGGCGCGTGGCGCTGGTCCGCAACCACGAACTGAAGGGCTCCAGCGCCCTGCACCGCAACCTCGGTCCGGGCGGCCTGAATCAGGAGCGCATCAACGGCGTCGATGCCGCGATGTCGTATGACACCTACAAGGACGGGCGCCCCCTGCCCGGCGGCACCACGACCCTGATCTATGATCTGGAGAGCCGCCAGACCGTCGGTGAACACCTGTCGCTGATCGGCACCTCGACCAACTGCTGCGGCGGCATCACCCCCTGGGGCAGCTGGCTGACCTGCGAGGAAAACACCGAACTGCCCGAGTCCGACGACGTGACCCGGCCCCACGGCTTTGTCTTCGAGGTCCCCGCCACGGCCGAGGGGCTGGTCGAGCCTGTGCCGCTCAAGGCCATGGGCCGGTTCGATCACGAGGCGGTCTGCATCGACCCCCGGACGGGCATTGTCTATCTGACCGAGGACGTGAACGACGGCCTGTTCTACCGCTTCATTCCCAACGTCGCGGACAAGCTGGCCGAGGGCGGCAAGCTGCAGGCCATGGTCGTGCGCGGTCAGGCCGGCGCCGACACCCGCAATCAGGACAGCCGGGCGTGGAACGTCGGCGACTGGCTGGAGGTCGACTGGATCGACATGGAGGACGTCGAGTCCCCCCGGGACGACCTGCGCCTGCGCGGCCATGCGGCGGGCGCGGCCCTGGTGGCGCGCGGCGAAGGCCTGTGGTGGGGTCAGGACGAGCTGTACATGACCGCGACCTCGGGCGGGCCGATCCGCCGCGGTCAGGTCATGCGCCTGAAACCCAGCGTCGACGGCGGGCCTGACCGGCTGCAGCTGTTCGTTGAGAGCACCGATGAGAAGATGGTCAATATGGCCGACAATCTGACCATTGCGCCCTGGGGCGACCTGATCCTGTGCGAGGACAACTATTCCCGCGAGATCCGCAACCACATCAAGGGCGTGACGCCGGACGGCAAGCTCTACACCATTGCCCGCAACGTCTTCACCGGAAACTCCGAGTTCGCCGGCGCCTGCTTCTCGCCGGACGGGCAGGTGCTGTTCGTCAACATCATGTACCCGGGCATGACGCTGGCGATCAGAGGCCCATGGACCTCGGTCCAGCGATAAACCGCCGGGGCCGCGACCGCATCACCAGCCACAGATTGACCGTCGCGGCCGCCAGCACAACGGCGGCCCCGGCCTGGTGCAGCACGCCCAGCCAGACCGGCACGGCCTGCATCAGGGTGGCGATGCCCAGGCCCGCCTGCATCATCACGGCTGCCAGCACGAGATAGGCCGCAGCCCCCGCCCCCTCGGCCAGTCGCCAGCGCCAGGCCTGAACCGCATAGACCACCACGGCCAGCAACAGGGCATAGGCGGTCATGCGGTGATTGAACTGGGTCAGGGCCTGATCGTGCAGGAAGGCCAGCGCCCCCTGCCCCCAGTCGACAGGCGCCAGAAAGGCCCCGTTCATCAGCGGCCAGTCGGTATAGACCATCCCCGCCTTGCCCCCCGCGACCAGCGCGCCCAGCAGGCACTGCACAAACACCAGCCCCAGCAGCAGGCTGGCGCCGACGGTCCAGCCGGACGGAGACTCCGACCGCTCGGGCCCGTTCAGTGCCTCCAGCCCGGTCCAGATCAGGGCCGAAAAGATCAGCAGCGCCAGACCCAGGTGAAAGGCCAGCCGCTCGGGCGCGACATCGACGCGGGCCTCAAGCCCGGACGACACCATCCACCAGCCGACCGCCCCCTGCATCCCGCCCATCACCAGCAGGATCAGGCAGCGCCACACCAGCCGGTCCGGCAACGACGGCAGCCCGACACGCCGCAACAGGGGGATATGGCGGGCCAGAAGGAACACCAGAAACGGCAGACCAAAGGCCAGACCGATCCCCCGGCCCAGCTGGCGGTGGATCCACTCCCACCAGAAGATGCCCTGAAACTCCGACAGGCTCATGCCCGCATTGACCAGCTGGTACTGGGGAATGGCCTTGTACTTGTCGAAGGCCTCCTGCCAGTCGGCCGCGTTCATCGGCGGGATGGCGCCCATCAGGGGCTTCCATTCGGTGATCGACAGGCCGGAACCGGTCAGGCGGGTAATGCCCCCGACCACCACCATGGTGAACACCAGTGCCGCCACCAGAAACAGCCACACGGCCACGGACACGCTACGCTCGGGCTGACCAAATCGGTTCATTCAAAGCTCGCCACGGGTACACTACAGTGAAAGGCCGATGGACCCGACCTCGATACAGGCGATATGCCTGTCGATGACGGCAAGATCGAGTCGCTTCTGACGGTCATGCCGTCGCAGAGGATCGGAGACGGATATGGGCAATCTGGACATCGCGGCGGCCGTCATCCTGACTGCGGCCCTGGCCTTCGGGTTTGATGCCGTGACCGGACGGCGGGGTTTGGCCGCCCCACTGCTGGTGGCCTTCACCGGCGCCCTGTGCGGCGGCTTTCTGGCCGTGCGCGTCTTCGGCGTGGCGACCATGGATCAATGGCCGTGGGTCGTCTGGTCGGTCGTCGGCGCCGCGCTGGCGCTGGGCGCCCATTTCCTGTTCCGGAATACCCGCTGATGCCCGTTCGCATCCGGCGTCTGGTGGCCATGATCGGCATCCTCGCCTTTCTGGCCTTCTACATCTGGGCCGTGCTGGCCATCCACGCCCTGTTGCCGCGCTCCTTCTGGACGGACCTGATCTTCTATCCGATCGCGGGCATCGCCTGGGGCATCCCCCTGTTCCCCCTGCTGAAATGGGCCGAGCAGGAGCCGCCGCCGCGCTGACCCGCGTCCTTCGGGAACTTTAAAATTCCTGCCGGCTTTCCATATCCATACGGAACGAACCGGATGGAGTGACGACACGATGGCAGGCGGCTGGACACGCGACGGCGCGGTTCTGGATCAGATCGAGGATACCGTCGGCGACGGCGTGTCCTCGGCCCGCGCCCGCCTGCCCACCGGCCCGGGCACGCAAGAGTGCGTCGAATGCGGTGAGGTCATCCCCGAACGCCGCCGCCTGGCCCTGCCCGGCGTCACCACCTGCGTCCAGTGTCAGTCCGGCCGCGACGCCTCCATCCGCCACTCCGCCATCAACCGCCGCGGCAGCAAGGACAGCCAGCTGCGGTAGGCCCCAATTGCAAAGGGGCCGCCCGAGAGCGACCCCTTCAACCAACCGTCTTCATTGCGGAAGATGGTCGGAGCGACAGGATTCGAACCTGCGACCCCTTGACCCCCAGTCAAGTGCGCTACCAGGCTGCGCCACGCTCCGAAGGCGCTCCCTATAGACGGGGAGCCGTTGCGTCGTAAACCCAAATCGGGGCTGGACGGCACAATAAAGCTGTCAGCGGCTGAGGGCGGCTTCCA
>JAHJYN010000121.1 GCA_018826885.1 Alphaproteobacteria bacterium
CCCCGGGGGAGGGGGAGGAGAGTGGTGCCGGTTGCAGGAATCGAACCCGCGACCTTCGGTTTACAAAACCGCTGCTCTACCAGCTGAGCTAAACCGGCGCCGGGCGGTTATGCGCAGGCCGGGCGCCCTGTGCAAGCGCATCCTGTGCGTCAGTTGGGCTCAAGTTCGGCGGCGACCCGGTCGGCGAGGGTACGCAGCTGATCACTGTCGGCCATGGGGGCGTGGCCGTGCCCCTTCATCGGTCGGTCGGCCCAGCGCGGGATGATGTGGAAATGCAGGTGGAAGACCGTCTGACCGCCCGCCTCGCCATTGAACTGCATGATGCTGAGGCCCTCGGGCGCGAGGGCCCGTTCGGCAGCACGGGAGGTGCGATGGACGGCGCGCATGATGTGGGTCAGGGCTTCCGGATCGACCTCGAGCAGGTTACGGGCTTGTGAGGTCTTCGAGATCACCAGCATATGGCCCTCGGACTGGGGGAAGACGTCCATGAAGACCCGCACATGGTTGTCCTCCCAGACCGTCACCGAGGGGATCTCGCCGCGAAGGATGCGGGCGAAGATATTGTCGGGGTCATAGGGGCCGTGCAGGCTCATGCGGCATTCTCCGGTCTGAATCGGGCCCAGCCTAACATGTCCGGGAACAGGCGGGAGCCATTGACCGGCTGAGGCGCTGTGGCGGAGGGTAAGGGTTGAGAGCTTCAGGAGAGGAGACAGCGTCATGGTGCGCTTCATTGTTCAGGCCCTGGTGACGATGGTCGGGCTTTGGCTGGCCGACGCCCTGATCGCGGGCGTCGAGTTCCTGTCGACCGGGTCGCTGATCGCGGCGGCCATCATTCTCGGCATCGTCAACGCCTTTGTGCGGCCGATCCTGGTCGTGGTGACCTTCCCGATCACGGTGATCACGCTGGGGCTGTTCCTGCTGGTGGTGAATGCGGCGATGATCGGCCTGACGTCCATGTTCCTCGGCGGCTTTGTCGTCGACGGCCTGTGGCCCGGTATCGGTGCGGCGATTGTGACGGGTCTGGTCAGCTGGATCGCCGGCGCCTTCATTCCTGACGAGGCGAAGGGTTGAGCGTGGCGCCGCCGCCGGTCAAACCGCGTCTGTCGCTGGTTGGGCCCGGGATTGTCGTCGCGGCGACGGGCATCGGGGCCGGGGATCTGCTGGCGACCCTGATCGCCGGGGGGCGGTTCGGCTATCTGCTGCTGTGGGCGGCGCTGGTCGGGACGCTGTTGAAGATCGCGCTGGCCGAGGGCGTCGGCCGCTGGACGCTGGCGTCGGGGCGGACCCTGTTTGACGGCTGGGCGAGATTGCCGGGGCCGGGCGTCAAGGTGCCGGGCGGCGGGACGCTGAACTGGGCCGGGCTGTATTTTGGCATCTATACGATCCTCTGGGGCTTTGTGTACGGGGCCAGCGCCATGACGGCGACAGGCCTGCCGCTGACGGCCCTGTTCCCGGTTCTGGACCTGAAGACATGGGGCATGATTACGGGCGTGATCGGCCTGATCCTCGTCTGGCTGGGCAGCTATGGGCTGTTCGAGAAGATCATGACCGGGCTGGTCGCCATCATGTTCGTCACCGTGGTCGGACTGGCGGTGCTGGTGACCCCGGACCTGCCGCGCCTGATCACCGGGGTCTGGCCGACCCTGCCCGAGGGGTCGGGGTTTTACACCCTGGGCCTGATCGGCGGCGTGGGGGGCACGATCACCATGGCGGCCTATGGCTATTGGCTGACGGCCAAGGGATGGAAGGGCCCCGAGTTCATGCCGGTCATGCGCTGGGACAACCGTATCGCCTACGGCATGACGGGCATCTTCGTGGTCGCCATGCTGATCGTGGGCGCCGAGCTGTTGCACGCGGCGGGGATTGCCTTGGCGAGCGGGGACCGGGGTCTGCTGAACCTGTCCGATGTGCTGCGCGAGCGCTTTGGCCAGCCGATCGCCATCCTGTTCCTCGTGGGGTTCCTGGCGACCACCTTCTCCAGCCTGATCGGGGTCTGGCAGGGGGTCAGCCTTATGGTCACCGACTTTGTCGCGCACGCCGCGGGCCGGGTCGGCGATCCGGCGATGACGGGGTCGAAGTCGCCGGCGTTTCGCGCCTATCTACTGTGGCTGACCTTTCCGCCGATGGCGCTGCTGTTTATCAATCAGCCGTTCGAGCTGATCGTGGCCTATGGCGTGCTCGGCAGCCTGTTCATGCCGTTTCTGGCCGGGACACTGGTGTGGTTGTTGAACGGGCGGGACCAGCCGGCGGAATGGCGCAGCGGCTGGCTGTCGAACGGCGCGCTGGGGCTGGCGGCGCTGTTGTTTGCGGTGCTGGCCGGTCAGCAGCTGTATGAGATCATCACCGGCTAGCACCCCGCCCGGCTTGCCGTCGCGGCAGGCTTGGCCTACCCCTGCGGCCCGCAGAATCAACGAAACGACGGACGTTTTTGACATGACCCTCGCCTTCCTTTTTCCCGGACAGGGCAGCCAGACCGTCGGCATGGGCGGCAGCCTGGCCGGAGCCTTTGCCAGCGCGCGGGAGGTGTTCGACGAGGTCGATGAGGCGCTGGGCCAACGCTTGTCGATGCTGATGCGCGAAGGGCCCGAGGACCAGCTGACCCTGACCGAAAATGCCCAGCCGGCGCTGATGGCCGTGTCGGTGGCCGTGGCCCGGGTGCTGAAGGTCGAGTTCGGCATCGATATGTCGAAGGCGGCCTATGTCGCGGGGCATTCGCTGGGCGAATATTCGGCCCTGTGCGCGGCGGGCGCGATCAGCCTGGCCGACACCGCCCGCCTACTGAAGCTGCGCGGTCAGGCGATGCAGCGCGCCGTGCCGGTCGGCAAGGGGGCCATGGCCTCGCTGATCGGGCCGAAGACGGATCTGGCGCTGGCCGAGGCGGCTGCGGCCGCGGGGTCTGAGGTCGGCGTCTGCGTCGTCGCCAATGACAACAATGCCGGCAATATCGTGATTTCGGGCGACAAGGCCGCGGTCGATCGCGCCATCGAAAAGGCCAAGGAACTGGGTGCGCGCGCTATCCCGCTGAACGTCTCGGCGCCGTTCCACTGTCCGCTGATGCAGTCGGCGGCGGACGAGATGGCCGATGCTTTGGGCGATGCGAAAATCGTCGCGCCGGTCGTGCCCGTGGTCGCCAATGTTACCGCCCGCCCCGAGACCGATCCGGAGGCAATCCGCCGCCTGCTGGTCGAACAGGTCACCGGCCGGGTGCGCTGGCGCGAGTCGATGGAATGGATGGCCACTGAGGGCGGCGTGACGCGCTTTGCCGAGATCGGCTCGGGCAAGGTCCTGACCGGCATGGCCAAACGCATCGCCCCCGACGCCGAAAGCCTGGCCCTGAACGCCCCGGAGGACCTGGACGCGTTCGCGAAGTCGGTCGGGTGAAGAGTGCCAGTGAGTAGTGAGTCGTGATCCCGGCATCCCCGCGACCGCCCCTGCTCGCTTACACTCAGAACCACTACCTACTACTCACCACTCACTAGCACTCTTCACGATCCCATCCCGGAGCCTGACATGTTCAACCTCACTGGAAAAACTGCCCTCGTCACCGGCGCCACGGGCGGGATCGGCGGGGCCATTGCCCGCGCCTTGCATGCCCAAGGCGCGACGGTTGTGCTGTCGGGCACGCGGGAGGCGGTGCTGCAGGATCTGGCGAAGGACCTGGGCGAGCGGGCCTTTGCGGCTGCGGCCAATCTGTCGGATGCCGAGAGTGTCGACGGCCTGATCGCGCGGGCCGAGGAGGCCGCAGGTAGCTCGCTGGATATCCTGGTTGCCAATGCGGGTATCACCAAGGACGGCCTGTTGATGCGGATGAAGGACGAGGACTTCTCCGACGTCATCAAGGTCAATCTGGAGAGCTATTTCCGCCTGTCGCGCGCGGCCATGAAGGGGATGATGAAGCGCCGCTCCGGCCGGATCATCGGTGTGACCTCGGTCGTCGGCGTCACCGGCAACGGCGGCCAGACCAACTATGCGGCGTCCAAGGCGGGGATGATCGGCTTCTCCAAGTCGCTGGCCCAGGAAGTCGGATCGCGCGGTATCACCGTCAACTGCATCGCCCCGGGCTTCATCACCTCACCCATGACCGATGTGCTCAACGAACAGCAGCGCGAGGGCATCCTGCGCAACATCCCGGCCGGCCGTCTGGGCACGGGCGACGAGATCGCCGCCGCCGCCGTCTATCTGTCCTCGGACGAGGCCGCCTATGTCACGGGCCAGACCCTGCATGTGAACGGCGGGATGGCCATGATCTGAGGCCGACCATCCGGCATCAAACCCCGTAACCGCCCCTTTCCCCCACGAGCGACTGTGCTAAAGGGCAGGGGCACACGGCGGCGGCGAGTCTGGTTCAGGCTTGCGTCGGCGACTTCGCCGTCATACGGCAGGCATGTAAGACAACTGCCGCATCCTGCGGCTTATCAAGGCAGAGACACCCATGTCCGATACTCTGGAACGCGTCCGCAAGATCGTCATCGACCACCTGGACGCTGATCCCGACAAGGTCACTGAAAAGGCCAGCTTCATTGACGACCTGGGCGCCGACTCGCTCGACAACGTCGAGCTGGTCATGGCCTTCGAGGAAGAATTCGACATCGAGATCCCGGATGATGCCGCCGAGCACATCCAGACGGTCGGCGATGCGGTGAAGTTCATCGACGAGAAACTGGCGGGCTGATGCCCGGCTGAAACCGGCCCGATGGCCGCCGCGGTGTGCCCCTAGCGGGCCCGCCCGGCGGCCATTAGTGTTTGTGGCCACAGCTGAATCGATAAGGAGCCGCCAAGATGCGTCGTGTCGTGGTGACGGGACTGGGCCTTCTGACCCCTCTGGGGACGGGCGTCGAGCATAACTGGACGGGTATTCTGGCGGGTCGGTCCGGCATTCGCCCGATCACCGCCTTTGATACCGAGGGCTGGGGCTGCACCATCGCCGGCGAACTGCCCAGCGTCGATGGCCGGGGTGGCGGCAAGCCCGGCGACCCGGGCGTGTTCGATCCCGACAGCATCATGTCGGCCAAGGACCGCAAGCGCGTCGACAACTTCATCCTGTACGGGATTGCGGCGGCGGATGAGGCCCTGGCCGATGCCGGCTGGAAGCCCGAGAGCGACCACGACCGCGAACGCACCGGGGTCATGATGGGCTCCGGCATCGGCGGCCTCGGCCCCATCGCCGAGACCTCGCTGGAGCTGGAGGCCAAGGGGCCTCGGCGGATCAGCCCCTTCTTCATCCCCTCGGCCCTGATCAATCTGGCGTCGGGACAGATCTCGATCCGCCATGGGCTGAAGGGCCCCAACCACGCTGTGGTCACGGCCTGTGCCTCGGGCGTGCATGCCATCGGCGATGCGGCCCGGATGATCATGCTGGACGATGCCGACGTGATGGTGGCGGGCGGCGCGGAAAGCTCGATCGTGCCGATCGGCATCGCGGGCTTCCTGGCCTGCAAGGCGCTGTGCACCGACTTCAACGACACGCCGGAGAAGGCCAGCCGGCCGTATGACAAGGACCATGCGGGCTTTGTCATGGGGGAGGGCGCCGGCGTGGTGGTGCTGGAAGAATATGAGCACGCCAGGGCGCGCGGCGCGAAAATCTATGCCGAGGTGGTCGGCTACGGCATGAGCGGCGATGCCTATCACATCACCGCCCCGTCCGAGGACGGCGACGGGGCTTACCGGGCCATGGCGGCGGCGGTGAAGCGGGCCGGGATCCAGCCGGGCGACATCGACTATGTGAACGCGCACGGCACCTCGACCATGGCCGACTGGATCGAGCTGGGCGCGGTCGAGCGGCTGGTGGGGGATGCGGCCTCGACGGTCGCCATGTCCTCGACCAAGTCGATGACCGGCCACCTGCTGGGTGCGGCCGGGGCCATTGAAGCGGTGTTCACCGTGCTGGCCATCCGCGACCAGATCGCGCCGCCGACCATCAATCTGGACAATCCCGAGCGGGAAACCGCCATCGACCTGGTCCCGCACACGGCCAAGCCGATGAAGATCGATGTGGCAATGTCGAACAGCTTTGGATTTGGCGGCACCAATGCCAGCCTGATCCTGAAGAAGGTCGACTAGAGTGGCGGGCAGGGGGGGGGCGTCCGACTCGAAACGTCCGCTGGGAGCCGCCCTGCTGGCGGCATCCGCAACCTTCAGCCTGTTCCTGATCGGGGCGCTGGTCTGGGGCTGGAGCGTCTTCTACGCCCCCGGGCCCGAGGCGCGTCAGGGGGATACGACCATCGTGGTGCTGCCCAGCGGGGCGGGGGTCTCGGCCATCGGGGCGACCCTGAAACAGGCCGGGGTGATCCGCTCGACCGACATGTTCAAGGCGGCCGTGACCCTGACCGGATCGGACCGCAAGCTGCGCGCGGGTGAGTATGAGGTGCCGTCGGGGGCGTCGCTACGTTCGGTCATCAGCCTGCTGGTCGATGGCCGGGTGGTGCGCCATTACGTGACCCTGCCCGAGGGCTGGTCGTCGGCCCAGGCGTTCGACATCCTGATGGCCGAGGACATCCTGACCGGCGAGATCGAAATCCCGGAAGAAGGCACGCTGTGGCCCGACACCTATGAGGTCACGCGGGGCGAAAGCCGCGCCTCGGTCATTGCCCGAATGCAGCGCGCGCACGACCGGAACCTGGCCGAGCTGTGGGCGCAGCGCAGCCCGAACACCGTGGTCAGCTCGCCGGAAGAAGCCGTGATCCTGGCCTCCATCGTCGAAAAGGAAACGGCCGTGGCCGAGGAGCGGCCGATGGTGGCTTCGGTCTTCTCGAACAGGATCCGGCTGGGCATGCGGCTGGAGAGCGATCCGACCATCATCTATGGCATCACCCGGGGGCGGCCGTTGGGCCGGGGTATCCGGCGCTCGGAACTGGATCGGCGGACCGACTGGAACACCTATCAGATCGACGGTTTGCCGCCGACGCCGATCGCCAATCCCGGGCGGGAGGCGATTGCCGCCGTGCTGAACCCGCCGCGCTCCGACGCCCTGTTCTTTGTGGCAGACGGCACCGGCGGGCATGCCTTTGCCTCGACCTATGCCGAGCATCAGCAGAATGTCGCGCGCTGGCGGGCCATCGAGCGCCAGCAGCAGGGCCTGCCGCCGGTCGAGGTACCGCTGCAGGACGAGACAGCGCCCGAGACCGGTGCCGAGATCACCATCCTGCCGCGCGGGGCGACCCCCGAATGACCGGCGCATTGTCGGGTATGACCGGCTTTGGCCGGGCGGATGGGGCGCTGGGCGGCTGGGTCTGGACGGTCGAGGCGCGCTCGGTCAACGGGCGGGGGCTGGAGGTCCGGTTTCGCGGCCCGCCCGGCCTGGACGGGCTGGAGCGGCTGACCAAGGCGCGGGCCCAGACCCTGATGAACCGGGGCCAGGTGACGGTCGGAGTGCAGGCGCGGCGCGAGGCCGATCCGGCCAGCGAGATCGCCGTCGATCAGGCGCTGCTGGATCGCTATCTGGCCCTGTCGCTGGATCTGGTCGAGCGCGGGGCCGAGCGTCCGCGCGCCGATGGTCTGCTGGCCCTGCGCGGCGTGCTGGACCGGCCGGAGGAGGCCGACAGCGAGGATCAGAAGGTGGCGCTGGAGGCGGCCATCGGCGCCAGTATCGATCAGGCCCTGATGGCGCTGGTCGCGGCGCGTCACGACGAGGGCCGCCAGCTGATGGCGCTGATCGAGGGCTTTCTCGACCAGATCGCGGCGGGTGTGGATCAGGCCGAAACGGAGGCTGCGGCCCAGACGGAGGCGGTGCGGGAGCGGTTCACCCGGCGCATGGCGGAGCTGGCGCCGGATCCACCCGGCCTTGAGGACAAGATTGTCGTGGAGGCGGCAGCGCTGGCGGCGCGCGCCGATGTGCGCGAGGAACTGGACCGCTTGCGGGCCCATCTGGACAGTGGGCGTCAGCTGCTGGGCCAGCCACCCGCCGGGCGCAAACTGGACTTTCTGATGCAGGAGTTCATGCGTGAGGCCAACACCCTGTGCTCCAAATCGGCCACGGTGGAGTTGACTCGCGTCGGTCTGGCGTTGAAGGCCACCATCGATCAGTTGCGTGAACAGGTTCAGAATGTCGAATGAGCGAATGCCCCGGCGGGGCGTCCTGTTGATCGTCGCCAGTCCGTCGGGCGCGGGCAAGACCTCGCTGTGCCGGCGCCTGATGGCCGATCATGGGGGGCTGGAGCTGTCGGTCAGCATGACCACGCGCCCGATTCGGCCGGGTGAACAGGCCGGACGCGACTATCATTTCGTCGACGAAGCCGAGTTCCAGCGCCTGATCGAGGCCGATGCCTTTCTCGAATGGGCCAATGTTCACGGCAATCTGTACGGCTCGCCGCGCGCGCCGGTCGACCGGGCGCTGGCCGAGGGCCGCGACGTGCTGTTCGACATCGACTGGCAGGGCGCCCGCGAAGTGGCCCGCCGCTGTCCGGAAGACGCGGTGCGGGTCTTTATCCTGCCGCCGAGCCTTGAGGAGCTGCGCCGGCGCCTGGTGACCCGGTCGCAGGACGCCGAGGACGTGATCGACCGCCGCATCCGCAACGCCAAGGGCGAGATCGAGCACGCCACCGAGTTCGACTATGTGTTCGTCAACGACGACTTCGACCGCTCCTATGCGGAACTGGCCCACATCTATCATGCGGAGCGGTCGCGTCGGTTTCGCAACGTTTGGGTCAGCGGCTATCAGCAGGCCCTGCTGAACGAAAAGGTCTGACGCCTCAGGCCGGCATGTCCGGATTGGTGTTGATCATCCACGGCACGCCGAACTTGTCGGTGAAGCCGCCGAAGCCGGGGGACCAGGGGCTTTCGGCGAAGGGCATTCGGATCGCGCCGCCCTCGGACAAGCCTTCGAAGATGCGACGCGCTTCATCGACGTCGCTGAAATGCAGGGTGACGTCGAAGCCGTCCTTCGGCTTGTGCATGTCGTCGGTATAGTCCGGGTGCATGTCGGAGCCCATCAGGGCCTGATCGCCGACCTGCAGCCAGCAATGCATCAGCCAGTCCCGGATTTCGGGCGGCGTCGGCATGCCGGGAAATCCCTCGCCATAAGGCTGGGCGGCGGTGATTTCTCCACCCAGTACGCCGGCGTAGAAGGAAAAGGCTTCGCGGCAGGTGCCGGGGAAGCTGAGGCTGGTCACGATCTTCATGGTGGGGTCCTCCCGTTCAGTCCTTGTGGGCGGCCAGCCAGGCTTCAAGCCGGTCGGTCGTGCTGGTCCAGCCATGGCGATGGCCGGTCAGGCTCTGTTCGGACTTCAGCCCCGCGTGGGTGAAATCCATGTGGGTGCGGCCGTCGTCGGTTTCGCTGAACACCACGGTGACCAGGGTGTCGGCGGGCTGTCCGTCCTCGTGGCTCTCGTCCCATTTGAAGGTGAAGACGAGGCGCTCGTTCTCGACGATCTCGCGGTAGGTGCCGCCCTGCCAGAGATTCGCGCCCGTCTCGGGCGAGCGCAGGCAGATGCGCCAGGCGCCGCCGACGCGCAGGTCCTGTTCGACGCTGACGGCGGGCCATTCGACCGGGCCCATCCACTGGACCGTGATCTCGGGTCGCGTCCACGCCATCCAGACCAGGGCCCGGGGGGCGTCGAACACCCGCGTCATGTGCAGGGTGGGGCGGGTCGCGAGATCGTCGGTGACGGCCATGTCAGAGGGTCTTCAGCAGTTCGGCCAGCTGGTCAGCGCACTGACCCCAGCCGTCGTGAAAGCCCATTTCCTCATGCTGTTTCATGGCGGCCTCGGTCCAGTGCTGGGCCCTGGCGGTGTATTTGGTTCGGCCGTCGGGCAGGGGCTCCAGCTCGATGCGGCTGACCATGAAGGGCTGGCCGGCGGGCTTCCAGTCGGGCGTCAGGCCGTCGGTCGAGACGATGCGCCGGTTCGGGATGACCTCCAGGAAGACGCCGGTGTTCGGGAATTCCTCGCCATCGGGTGAGCGCATGGTGAACTGGGTCAGGCCGCCGGGACGGGGATCGCAGACCGCTTCGGTGATGGTCCAAGGCTTGGGGGCCAGCCACTGTTTGATCAGCTCGGGCTCGGTCCAGGCTCGGAAGATCTTTTCGGGCGGGGCGTCGTAGATACGCTCCAGCACCAGATCATAGGCGTGGGCGGCCCCGTCGGTGTCGCACGGGTTCTCAGTTTCGCTGGCCATCGTCTTTTCCTTTTTGCAAATTTCTCAGATAGCTATCCAGCCGGTCGAAGGAGGCGTCCCAGTAGCGGCGATAGTGCTCCAGCCAGTCGGCCACGCCCTTCAGCGCCATTGGCTCCAGCCGGGCGGGGCGCCACTGGGCCTCGCGGCTGCGGCTGATGAGGCCGGCCTTTTCCAGCACCTTCAGATGTTTCGACACGGCCGGCAGGCTCATGTCGAACGGCTCGGCCAGTTCGTTGACGCTGGCCTCGCCCTCGCACAGCCGCGCCAGAATGGCCCGACGGGTCGGGTCGGCGAGGGCGGCGAACTGGGCACTGAGCGGGTCGGGGGGCATGGCGGCTTTCGTGTGTAACTGAGGGGTTAAATAGCGGGTGCCGGACGGTTAGTCAACCGGTCGGTTAAATGGGCCGTCAATGGTTTGAAATGGAGCCTTCTCCCCTCGGGGGGAGAAGGTGGGCCGCGAGAGCGGCTCGGATGAGGGGGCGGTCAAGGCCAGGACTCCTGCGTTCCGTTCCGCGATGAACGTCCCCCTCATCCGTCAGGCTTCGCCTGACACCTTCTCCCCCGGTGGGGAGAAGGGCATGGCTGTCCGCCTCTCGCCTGTCAGGCAGAGGTTGGAGGGCAGGCGGAGCGCCGGGCCTTCGCCCGGATGAGAACAAGAAATACCGTTTCGACGAAGACAGACGCTCCGCGCGGTGGTTTTCCGGAAGCTTGCGTCGGGTGGCGGTGTTATCGCCTTACCGCAGCGCCCCCGGCGGGCAGGGGTGTCCTGCGACACCTCCTGGAACGGCCGAGTATCCCCCTCGACCCAGTGTTGAAGACGGGCCTTTCGCCCGGCTCACCGGGCCTCCCTGAGGCCCGAAAGCCGGACAGCACCGCCTTCAACCCCGCTCCACCCGCTCCCGCCGCCATAAGGTCGCAGGCCTTACGAGCCCTCCGTGCGACGGGACGGGCGGAGAGTCGCACACCGCTGGACCTGGTCGGGAAGAACGGTGCGAGGAAAGGCGGGGGTGTTGAAAGGGTTGAGGAATTAGGGGGTGGTTATCCTATCATCTGTCTCCTCCCTATCGCAGACGGGGAGGTGGCGCGGCGCGCAGCGCCGTGACGGAGGGGTTCTTGAGGGCGTGCGCGAGGCCAAGAACCCCTCCACCGCTCCGCGGTCCCCCTCCCCACCGCTGCGCGGCAGTGAGGAGACGATCCAGCGCCCGCGACCCGGCTGTGTCCGCCGTGAAAACGCCTTGGTCGCTGTATGAACCCTGTTTTGCAGGAGCGGTTGTTCGTCGTCGATGAGGACGCCAGCCAAGTCCTCAATCAGCGGGAGACAGGCGGGCCGCATTGAGGGATGCTGGGGGCGTCCCTATGCTGGAGCGCACCATGAAAGTCCTTGTCCTCATTCTCGCAGCCGTAGCGTTGCTGACTGGTCCAGCGCAGGCCCAGAGCGAGGACCCGGGCGCAGTTGTCGACGCCCTGCACCAGGCCGCGCGCGAGGCGGATGGCGCGACCTATTTCGCCCTGTTCACCCCGGACGCCCGCTTCATCGGAACGGATGCGACCGAGCGCTGGACCGTCGAGGAGTTCGAGGCCTACGCCACCCCCTATTTCAGCCGGGGACAGGGCTGGGACTATCGGGTCGTCAGCCGCGAACTGTCGATCCTGCCGCTCGACTGCCGTTGCGTGGCAGTGTTCGATGAGGTGCTGGAGAATGACAGCTATGGCACCGTTCGGGGCTCGGGTGTGCTGCGGCTGACCGACGACGGCTGGAAGATCGAGCAATATGTCCTCAGCTTTGCCGTGCCCAATGATGTCGCGCGCGAGGTCGTCGCCGTGATCCGCGCCGGGGAAGCCGCCCGGCCCTGATGGAGTTCGAGGACGACGCCTTTGTGCTCTCAGCCCGGCCGCATGGCGATACGGGCGTGGTGGCCGACCTGCTGACCGAACGTCACGGGCGGCGGCTGACCTACGTCGCAGGCGGGGCCTCGCGGCGGATGAAGCCGTTCCTGCAGCCCGGGTCGCGGGTCCGGGCGGCCTTCCGGTCGCGCGATGACAGCCAGCTGGGCTCGGCCCGGCTGGAGCCGCGCGGCGAGGACATCAGCCAGCTGTTCGACTCGCCGCTGGCGCTGGCGGGGCTGGCCGCGGCCACTGCCGTGGTTCAGGGCGCCTTGCCGGAACGGGAGCCCGAGCCCGCCATCTTTGCGGCCATGGAGGCGCTGATGTCGGCTTTCCCCCACGATGCGGTCTGGCCTGCGGTGTTTATCCGCTTCGAGCTGGGCCTGCTGGCCCGTCTGGGCTTTGGCCTCAATCTGGATGTGTGCGCGGTGTCGGGCGCGACCGATGACCTGGCCTGGGTCAGCCCGCGTACCGGCCGGGCCGTGAGCCGGACCGAGGGGGCGCCCTATGCCGATCGCCTGCTGGGCCTGCCGCCCTTCCTGCTGGGCAATCAGGCGGCGATCGTGGAGGGAGATGTCGGCATGGGGCTGGCCCTGACCGGCCATTTCCTTGAGGCCTGGGTGTTCCATCCGCGCGACAAGCCGCTGCCGCCCGCGCGGGACTGGATGGTCGAGCGCCTGCAACGATCCGGCTTGTTATAGACGCGGTCGCGGGACTAGGGTCGCGCCGAAAGAAATCGGGGAAGTCACACCATGAGTATTCGTCGTCTCGCAGGCATGGGCGCGGCCCTGTCTCTGCTTCTGGCGGGAGGGCTGGCCGCTCCCGTGCTGGCCCAGTCGTCCGACGATGCGCAGGTCTCGCGCCGGATGGAGGCCCATGTCACCTTCCTCGCCTCGGATGCCCTGGAAGGCCGGGACACCGGCTCGCGCGGCTATGAGCTGGCGGCGCTGTATGTCGAGAGCCACTTCTTTTCGCTGGGGCTGACACCGGCGGGCAATGCGGACCGGACCAGCTGGCGCCAGCCCGTCAATTTCGCCGAGATGAGCCTGTCTGCAGGTCAGCTGAGCTGGACCGGACCGGACGGCGCCGCCCATAGCTGGAGCCAGGGCGATGGCGTGGCCCTGATGCCGACGCAGGTCGGTGAGGTGGCGCTGGATACCGGCTTTGTCTTCGTCGGCTATGGGCTGGATGTTCCCAGCCACGGGCTCGACGACTATGCCGGGCTGGATGTCGAGGGCAAGGTGGTGCTGGCGCTGTACGGCATGCCCGAGGGCCTGCCCAGCGAATTGGCGGCCCACCTGGGTTCGGCCAAGGCAACGACGGCCTTCGAGCACGGCGCGGTCGGCTACATCATGATCCATTCGGCCGATACGCGGAACGTCCCGTGGTCGCGCCTGGTGGGATTCTTCGCCGGGCCCCAGACCCGCTGGGCGACCGCTGACGGTGTCGTGCAGGGCGATGCCCCGGGCATCAAGGTCGAGGGTTTCCTGTCGCAGCCGACGACCGCCATGCTGTTCGAAGCCGCCGGTCAGGATCTGACGGCCATCCAGGACGCCGCCGCCTCCGGGACCTCGCCCAAGGGGTTTGAAATCCCGGGCGCGGCCAGTGTGAGCCTGACGGCCGAGGCCCGCTATTTCACCAGCCCCAATGTGGTGGCCATCCTGCCGGGCTCGGATCCGTCGGTCGCCGATGAAGTCGTGGTGGTCATGGGTCACCTCGACCACGTGGGCATTTCGGACGATGAAACCGCCGAGGATCGCATCTCGAACGGGGCCATGGACAATGCCACCGGCATCGCCACCCTGATCGAGGTGGCCCGCGCCCTGTCGCTGTCGGACGAGCGTCCGCGCCGCTCGGTCATGTTCCTGGCCGTGACGGGTGAGGAACTGGGCCTGCTGGGCTCCAGCCGCTTTGCTGCCGATCCGACCGTGCCGCTGGAAGACATCGTCGGTGTGGTCAATCTGGACATGCCGATCCTGACCTATGACTTCGTCGATGTGGTGGCGTTCGGTGCCGACCATTCGACGCTGGGCGCCATCGTCGCCGAGGCCACGGCTGAGGTCGGTGTCGCGACGGTGCCCGACTACATGCCGGAAGAGAACCTGTTCGTGCGCTCGGATCACTATGAGTTCGTGAAGGCGGGTGTGCCGTCGGTGTTCCTGGCGACCGGACCGGGCGGCGAGGGGCGTGAGGCCACCGCGGCCTTCCTTGCGGACAACTATCACCAGGTCAGCGACGAGGTGGACCTGCCGTTCGACTGGACTGCGGCAGCCCGGTTCGTGCGCGTGAACACCTCGATCGCCCGCACCATCGCGGACGGCGAGGACCGCCCCATGTGGTACGAAGGCGACGAGTTCGGCGACCTGTTCGACGCCGACGGCCCGCGCGCCACTCGCCCCTGAGCCGGGCGGACACCCGTCCGCACCGATTTGGGCCTAGACTGAACGAAGCGGCGGGCGATTCGTCCGCCGTTTCCCATTCGTATTGATGCCATGACCCTGCACACCCCTCCGCCGGACGGCGGCCGTATCGTTGATGAGCCGATGGGAGACGCCCTGTCGCGTCGCTATCTGGCCTATGCGCTGTCGACCATCACCAACCGCGCGCTGCCCGATGTGCGGGACGGCTTCAAGCCCGTGCACCGGCGGATCCTGTACGCGATGCACCAGATGCGGCTGAACCCGCAGGCGGCGGCGCGCAAATGCGCCAAGGTCGTGGGCGACGTCATGGGCGGCTATCACCCGCACGGGGACGCCTCGATCTACGACGCCCTGGTGCGCATGGCCCAGGCCTTTGCCCAGCGCTATCCGCTGGTCGACGGGCAGGGGAACTTCGGCAATATCGACGGCGATAACGCTGCGGCCATGCGCTACACCGAGTGCAAGCTGACGCCGGCGGCAGTGCTGCTGATGGAGGGGATCGACCAGAATGCGGTCGACTTTCGCCCCACCTATGACGATCAGGACCAGGAGCCCGTGGTCCTGCCGGCGGGCTTTCCGAACCTGCTGGCCAATGGATCGTCGGGCATTGCCGTGGGCATGGCGACCTCGATCCCGCCGCACAATGTCGGCGAGCTGATCGAGACCTGCCTGATTCTTCTGGAGGACCCCGAGGCCTCGACCGAGACCCTGATGCAGCACATGCCCGGGCCGGACTTCCCGACCGGGGGCGTGCTGGTCGAGGGCAAGGCCTCGCTGCTCGAGACCTATGAGACGGGACGGGGCGGTTTGCGCCTGCGCGCGCGCTGGGAAGTCGAGCATCTGGAGCGCGGCACCTGGCGCATCGTGGTCACCGAGATTCCCTATCAGGTCCAGAAGGGCCGGCTGATCGAGACGCTGGCCGATCTGATCGACCAGAAAAAGGCGCCGCTGCTGGGCGATGTGCGCGATGAGTCGGCCGAGGATATCCGGCTGGTGCTGGACCCGCGCGCCCGCACGGTCGAGCCCGAGGTGCTGATGGAAAGCCTGTTCCGGCTGTCCGACCTCGAGGTCCGGGTGCCGGTCAACATCAATGTGCTGGATGCCACGGGCACACCAGGGGTGATGGGGCTGAAGGCCTGTCTGCAGGCCTTCCTCGATCATCGGCGCGATGTGCTGATCCGCCGTTCGAACTGGCGGGCCGAACGCATTGAAAAGCGACTGCATCTGCTGGAAGGCCTGCGGATCGTCTTCCTCAATCTGGACGAGGTCATCCGCATCGTCCGCGAGGAAGAACAGCCCAAGGCGGCGCTGATTTCTCGGCTCAACCTGACCGAGGTGCAGGCCGATTTTGTGCTGGATACCCGGCTGCGGCATCTGGCCCGGCTGGAAGAGCTGGCCATCGAGACGGAATACAAGCAGCTGACCGAAGAACTGGCAGGTCTGCGGGCGCTGATGGACTCCATGGCCCGTCAGTGGAAGCGGATCGGTCAGGATCTGGCCGAGGTGCGCAAGGCCCTGCCGTCGCCGCGCCGCACCATCTTTGGCGAGGCCCCGGAGGGTGGCGCCAGCGCGCCCATCGAGGCCTTCATCCCGCGCGAGGCCATCACCGTCGTCCTGTCCGAACGCGGCTGGATCCGGGCGGCCAAGGGCAAGGTCGAGGACCCGTCCGAACTGAAGTTCAAGGAGGGCGACAGCCTCGCCTTCCTGGTGCCCGCGTTCACGACCGACAAGCTGCTGGTGGCGGCGACCGACGGGCGCATCTTCACGATCGGGGCCGACAAGCTGGCGTCGGGACGCGGTCATGGCGAGCCGATCCGCCTGATGATCGATCTGGAGGAGGGCGTCGAGATCGTGGCCCTGTTCGCGCACCAGCCGGGGGCGAAGCTGATGGTGGCGTCGAAGGCCGGCTATGGCTTCATCGCGCCGGAAGACGAGCTGCTGGCCCAGAAGCGCGGCGGCAAACAGGTGCTGAACGGCGAGATGGCCGTCTGCCTGCGCGTCACCGGCGACCATGTCGCGGTGATCGGCGACAACATCAAGACCCTGGTCTTCCCGGTCTCGGAACTGCCCGAGATGTCGCGTGGCAAGGGCGTGAAATTCCAGTCCTACCGCCAGGGCGGCATGGCCGATGCCACGGTGTTCGCCGAGGAAACCGGGCCGGACTGGGTCGACGGGGGCGGGCGCCGCCGCAACTGGCCCGACTGGCGAGACTGGATCGGCAAGCGGGCGGCTGTCGGCCGCCAGGGCCCCCGTGGATTGCGCAAATTCCGCTGAGGCTGCGGGCGATCCTGCGGAGATAACTTCGATTTCACTTGGGTGCGGGGGCCGGTTCGCGCGATAAGGGAGCTCGCAATCAAAGGAACCGGACCATGATCACCTGGATCGTCATTGGCGTCATCGTCGCCCTCATCCTGTTCGTCGTCGTCGGCGGCTACAACAAGCTGGTGGCGCTGGATCAGCGCGCGGACCAGTCGTTCGCCGACATCGATGTCCAGCTGAAGCAGCGTCAGGACCTGATCCCCAATCTGGTCGAGACGGTGAAGGGCTATGCCA
>JAHJYN010000122.1 GCA_018826885.1 Alphaproteobacteria bacterium
CCGCCATCTCCCCCACCTCAACGTCCGGCACGATCAGGCTGATCCACGGGGCGGACCGGTTGGTCTCCAGCGCATGACGCAGATCACGCACGGCATCAATCTGCCGGGTGCGCCGCGCGTGCTCGCCCTTCACCCCGAACAGTGCCTCTTCGATCGGGGTCTGCCGCCACGGCAGCGACAGCTGCAAAAGGCCGAACCGACTGAGTGGCCCGAATGTGACACCGGTGTCCGCAAACGCATCCTTCGCCGCCCGCAGAACCGGCTCGGGGGCCTGGGCCGTGCCGATCAGGTCGATTGCGACCAATCCGCCCCAGCGCTTCAGGGCGATCCGCCGCGCCGCGAGCATCAGCCCCAGCCGATTCGCCGCTTCGCGGGCCTTGCCGCCGTCCCGGCCGTGCGTGCCGGCAAAGTCGAGGTCCACCGCCACCAGGGCCCGGGTGCGCTCAATTGCGACATTCAACCCCCCGGATGTGACCACAGGCGCCAGGGCCGCCTCGCGCGCCTCGCGCACGGCCTCGATCGCCGTCACGCCGGTCGCCGGCTCGACACCGGGTGCCGCCCGGGCCAGCCATTCGGCGACCGAAGGACCGACCTTCAGCAGCCGGGGCGCGCCCTCCCCTGCTCCCGCGAGGGTCAGGGCCGGGCCCTTGCCGCCCCGGGGCTCGGCCGACACTGTGACCCGCACCGCCTGCCCGACGGCCACCGGCCCCTTGTTCAAAAAGCCGAACGGCTCCCCCGCGCCCAGATCGACAAAGGCACCGCCACCGCCCGGCAGCAGGCCTGTGACCCGACCCACGCTTTCGGCACCGAGCCGATTCGTGGGTGCATCCCCCTCGCGCGCGCAGAAGATCTGTCGGGGCTCGCCGTCCCGGCACACGACACCCCAGGTCTCGCCCGGGCCGTCGTCCAGAAATGTCTCGAGGCCGCTCACCCGCGCCGGTACCCGACGCCTTCCAGCAGGCCGACCGTCTCATAGAGGGGCAGGCCCATGACCGCCGGGTGGCTGCCGACGATCCGGCGCACGAACGCCCCCGCCGGTCCCTGGATGCCATAGGCCCCGGCCTTGCCCTGCCAGTCACCGCTGGCGACATAGGCGGCGATCTCGGCCTCGCTCAGCACCTTCAGCGTCACCCGCGTCTCGACGACGCGCACGGAGATGCGGCCCGCATGGGCCACGGCCACACCTGTATGGACCCGGTGATTGCGCCCCGACAGCAGCCGCAGGAAGCGCGCGGCCTCCTCGCCGTCGACCGCCTTCTCCAGAAAGCGTCGGCCCAGCGACACGACCGTGTCCGCCGCCAGCACGACGGCCTCGGGATGACGTTCCGCCACCACCGCCGCCTTGGACCGCGCGAGGCGATCCGCCAGCTGCGCCGGGGTTTCCGATTTCAGGGGTGTTTCGTCGATGTCGGCGGGCTCCACCCGGTCCGGGACAATCCCGACCTGGGCCAGCAACTCACGCCGACGCGGACTGGCCGAAGCCAGGATGAGCTCAGGACGGGCCATCCCGCCCGGCCTTACTTGAAGCGATAGGTGATGCGACCCTTGGTCAGGTCGTAGGGGGTCATTTCGACCAGCACCTTGTCGCCGGCCAGCACGCGGATGCGGTTCTTGCGCATCTTGCCCGCGGTGTGGGCGATGATCTCGTGGTCGTTCTCGAGCGTCACGCGGAACGTGGCGTTCGGCAGCAGTTCGCTGACCGTACCGGGAAACTCGAGCAGTTCTTCCTTAGCCATGCGGCCTCTCACACCCGGGGAAATCATGAGGCACACACGCCGGGCGGAGCGCATATGCCGAAAAGAGCGGGGCTAATGCACCAGAATTGCCGAAAAGTCGAGTTCCCCGGGCCGATCGGCTGCCGCAAGCGCGGCGCTTCACCGCCGATAGAGGGCACAGACCAGGGTGAACAGACGGCGCGAGGTCTCGTGATCCATGTCGATCTTGCCGTCCAGGCGGGCCTTGAGCGTCTCGGCCCCCTCGTTGTGCAGACCCCGGCGGCCCATGTCGACCGACTCGATCTGGCTGGGCGAGGACCCGCGCAGCGCCTCATAATAGCTGTCGCAGATCATCAGATAGTCGCGCATCACGCCCTTCAGTGGCGTCAGCGACAGCACATGGGCCCGCGCATGATCGGGACCGGTCACGTCGAACACCAGCTTGCTGTCCTGCAGCGACAGCTTCAGCGCATAGGGCCCCCCCGGCGCCCCGGCGGGCCGGAACACATTGCGCTCGACCAGATCAAAGATCGCCACCCGGCGCTCATGCTCGATCTCGGCCGTCGCCGCCGGCAGGGTCGCGGCGTCCAGCTCGACCGAGGCCAGCCGTTCGGTGTCCGGGTGGGCTTCGGTCATGCCGGCTCCACCGCATCATCCACGTCGGGGTGGCTGGGCTTTTCCCGGGCGGGCCAGCGATCCGACAGATCCGCCAGCACCACATCCAGGCATTCGACGTCGATCCTGAGGTCGCCGCCTCCGGCAAACATCAGATAGACCTGACCCGACGGCGCCTCGGACGGCTCGAAATGCAGGGCCAGCAGTTCCAGCGCCTGTTCCGGCCCGCGCGGCAGCTGCCGGCTCTTGACCGCGATGACGTCGCCGAACTGCATGGCCGCCATCACCCGCGTCCCCCCGCACTCCCAGCAGAACCGGCTGAGCGTCAGGGTCAGCTGTCGGCTCGACCGCTCCCAGACGATATCCTTGGGACGCAGGATCGCATCCTGCAGCGCCGCAGACACGAACTGCAGATCCTCGACGTCCATGGCCAGCAGGCGCAGCGGCTCGGGCGGCGTGGCCGGCTGGGGCGGCGTCAGGGCGTCGATCTCAGTGCTCATGCCCCTCGCCCTTGATCCGGCGGATATCGGCCCCGCACCGGCCCAGCTTTTCTTCCAGCCGCTCGAACCCGCGATCCAGATGATAGACCCGGCCGATGGTGGTCTCGTCCTCGGCCACCAGACCGGCGATCACCAGACTGACCGAGGCGCGCAGGTCGGTCGCCATCACCGGCGCTCCACGCAGGCGTTCGACCCCCGTGACCACGGCCTCGCCGCCGTGCACCGCGATCTCGGCGCCCAGCCGCATGAGCTCGGGCGCATGCATGAAGCGGTTCTCGAAAATGTTCTCGTGGATGCGGCTCTCGCCTTCAGCGGTGGTCATCAGCGCCATGAACTGCGCCTGCAGATCGGTGGCGAACCCGGGATAGACCTCGGTGGTGACATCGACGGCTTTCAAACGCTGGGCCGGATCCCGCCGGACCCGCACGCCATCGTCGGTCTCGGTCACATCCACGCCGCACTCGCGCATCTTGGCCGTCAGGGCCGTCATCAGTTCGGGCCGGCTGCCGGTCAGGGTCACATCGCCGCCGGTCATGGCCGCCGCCACTGCATAGGTGCCCATCTCGATCCGGTCGGCGATCACCGGCCAGTCCGCCCCGCCCAGCGAGGTCACGCCGGTGATGGTCAGGGTGTGGGTGTCGAGGCCCTCGACCCTGGCGCCCATGGCCATCAGGCAGCGGGCCAGATCACCGATCTCGGGCTCGCGCGCGGCATTGTTCAGCACCGTCGTGCCGTCAGCCAGCACCGCCGCCAGCAGGGCGTGCTCGGTCGCGCCCACGGAGACGAAGGGGAAGGTGATTTCGGCGCCTTTCAGACCATGCGGCGCCCGCGCCTCGACATAGCCTTCTTCCAGCTCGATCTCGGCGCCCAGCGCCTTCAGCGCCATCAGGTGCAGGTCGACCGGTCGCGCGCCGATGGTGCAGCCGCCCGGCAGCGACACCCGCGCCTCACCCGTCCGGGCCAGAAGTGGCCCCAGCACATTGAACGAGGCCCGCATCTGGCGGACCAGATCATAGGGGGCAAAGGTCGAGGTGATCTCGGGCGCGTGGAACAGCGTCTGCTGCGCGCCGGCGTCGCCCGACTCGGTGACCTCGACGCCCAGCTGTCGCAGAAGCTGCCCCAGGAATCGCGTGTCGGCCAGCCGCGGCATATTGGTCAGGCGCAGCGGCTGGTCGGTCAGGATCGAGGCCGCCATCAGCTTCAACGCCGAATTCTTGGCCCCGCTGATGGGAATGCTGCCGTTCAGGGTGTTGCCGCTGCGGATGGCAATACTGTCCATGTCGATCCTGATGCCTGGCCGCCGGCACCTGATCGCGCTGCGGGGGACCGGTTATCTAGCGCGACCCGCCCCTTGGATGAAAGGGCCGCCAGCGGCGATCCTCAGCTTTCTTCGCCGGTCCCGCCGTCTGGCCCGTCTGCAGCGGCCTGACCCCGGCCCGCCTGTTTGCGCCGTTTCAGATTGGCCCGCAGCGCCTGCGCCAGCCGGGCCTCGCGCGCGGATTTCGCCCCGCCCCCGGCCTTGTCGGCCTTGTTGATGTCTGATGCGCTCATGCCGCCCATCGACCACTGAACGCGCTTTTCGGCAAGAGATTGCGTTTAGGGGCTTTCGCCCGCATCCGGCTTTGGCTATACGCCCGGTTCCTCAGATTTGGCCGCCGTAGCTCAGTGGTAGAGCGCATCCTTGGTA
>JAHJYN010000123.1 GCA_018826885.1 Alphaproteobacteria bacterium
GGCCGCGCTGGCGAGCAGGATCTTGGAAAGACGCATTGGGAAACCCCTCGAATGAATGTCTGGGTTACCCGCACACCGGTCTGACGCACCCGGCAACCCCGGGACCAGTCGTCTAGTCGGGGTTTGCAATGTTAAGATGACGCAAATGTTATTCGTTGTGACGAATAGTCAGTCATCAGACGAAGTGGACCAGAAGAGATCAATTATAGCTAAAGTATAGAAATTGTATCAGCTAGTCCGAAGACGGATCAATCGTCACATTCAGGGTCTGGCCGCCGCGACGCACGGTCAGGGTCACGGATGCGCTGCCGCCGACTGCCTCGCCCAGGGCCCACAGGCGCTCGTCGCGGGTGAAGGGTTCGCCGTCGACGGCGGTGATGACGTCGCCCTCGCGCAGACCGGCGGCCGACAGGGCGGGGATTTGCGCGCCCCGCCGCCAGACATAGCCCTGCACCTCGCCCCCGCTGGAAAGCGGCCGAAGTCCGGCGACAAAGGGGTCGGCCTCGGGGGCCACCAGCCCCATTTCGGCCGCGGCCGTGGCAGCGTCCCCGGACAGGCCGATGGTGGAACCGCCCGGCGGCGGCGGCGGTGCCGGGATGGAGATGTCCGCGAACTCCAGCCGTATGGAGCGACCTGAGCGGCTCAGCAGCACATGGTCCCGCCCGACCGAGGCCAGGACCAGATCGGGCGCGACTGTGTCGCCGATGCCATAGGCGGCCTGGGTGCCGTCCGGCCCCTGCAGGATGGCGGTGCCCGATGCCCCGGTGCGCGTCCCGAACAACAGCCAGCCCTCGGCAGACAGGTCCAGAACGGCGGGTCCCTGACCCTGACGGAAGAAGGGGTCGAAGCGCGCGAAGACGGCGGGATCACTGAGCGGCCGGACCGGGTCTGCGGGCCCGGGCGGCGTGCCCGCCGACAGGAAGACCGAGGCGCCGCCGGCGATCAGCACCGCGGCAAGGCCAAGCCCCAGGGCGATCTCGACCCCGCGCCGAATCGGCAGGGCGTCTGGCAGGGGCGGAACGGTCCGGCGCATGGCCCGGCCTCTAGCCGCCGGATGTGACAGACTGCCGACATTCAGGCGCAGTCAGGACGACAGGTCCAGGATCTGCCCGGCCAGCGGCGGCAGATGGCCGGCCCGGCCCTCGCCGCCATTGACCCCCGTGACCAGCCGCCCTTCTGCGGGCGCGGGCCAGTCCAGCGGTTCATCGCCGAGGTTGAAGGCGCAGATCAGGCCCTGATCGCCGTCCTCGCGCCGGAAGACCAGCCGGGCGCCGTCGGCCTCGAGCACCGTCATCCGGCCGAGTTTCAGCTCTGGCCGGTCGCGACGCAGCGCGATCAGGCGGCGCGTCAGGGCCAGCATGGACTCCGGGTCCGCCTGCTGGACCGTCACCGCCCGCGCCAGATGCTGCGGGTCCATCGGCAGCCAGGGCTCGGTGACCGAAAAGCCGCCGTAGGGGGCATCCGGCGTCCAGGGCATGGGGGTACGGGCGCCGTCACGGCCGAGGGTCTGGGGCCAGTTGGCAATGGCCTCGGGATCGACCAGCCGCTCGAACGGCACCTCGGCCTGGGGCAGGCCCAGTTCCTCGCCCTGATAGACGAAGACATTGCCGCGCAGCGTCATCAGCAACAGCATGGCCAGCCGCGCAACCGCGTCCGGGTCGCGCCCGGCGGCCCAGCGACTGGCGACGCGCGGGGTGTCGTGGTTGGAAAAGGTCCAGCACGGCCAGCCCTCGTGCTTGGCCCCGGGCCAGCGGGCCACCGTCTCGGCCACCAGTTCCGACGTCAGCGCGCGCGCATAGAGGTAGTTGAAGCCATAGGCGCTGTGCAGGCGATCGCCGCCCTGGGTGAAGGCGTGCATCTCGGCCTCGGCCTCGGCGCCCACCACCTCGGCCACGAAGAACCGGTTGCCATAGGTCTCGGCCAGTTGCCGCAGACGTTCAAGGAAGGCCGGGATCTCGGGCTGGGACTGGTTGTGCAGGTGCAGCTGGAAATCGAACGGCCGGGTGCGCGGGCCGGGCCGGGTATCGGGCGGATTGTCGGTCAGGGCCGCGTCGTGGATCGCGAAATTGATGGCATCCAGCCGGAAGCCGTCGACGCCCCGGTCCAGCCAGAAGCGGGTGACGTCCAGCAGGGCCTCCTGCACCTCGGGATGGCGCACATTCAGCTGCGGCTGGCTGGCGAGGAAGTTGTGCATGTAATACTGGCCGCGCCGCGCGTCCCAGGTCCAGGCCGCGCCCCCGAATACCGACTGCCAGTTGTTGGGCGGCGAGCCGTCCGGCTTTGCATCCGCCCAGACGTACCAGTCGGCCCGGTCATTGGTGCGGTCCTGACGGCTGGCGCGGAACCAGGCATGGGCGTCCGAGGTGTGGGCATAGACCTGGTCAATGATCAGCTTCAGCCCGCGCGCATGCGCCTCGGCGACCAGGGTGTCGAAGTCCTCCAGCGTCCCGAACAGCGGATCGACGGCGCAATAGTCCGAGACGTCATAGCCGAAGTCCTTCATCGGCGAGGCGAACACCGGCGACAGCCATATCCCGTCGACGCCTAGCCCGGCGATATGATCCAGCCGCCGGATCAGACCCTTCAGGTCGCCGATGCCGTCGCCGTCACTGTCCTGAAAGCTGCGCGGATAGACCTGGTACAGAACCGCGCCACGCCACCATTCCATCACCGGTCTCCTGAAAGCGACCCCGACCATCGACCGATTTCCCGGGGCGAGCAATCTGCAAGAGCAGGGGCCTCTGGCTCAATCGACTGCCGGTCGGGGCCACTCCAGATTCGCCGTATCGAATTCAAGAACCTGATCGCCGGCCTCGTAGAATGTCAGCTGGACCTTGATCGTATCAACTGATTGAGCAGAAGCGACGAAGCGTTGGGCGTTGGTCACGAAGACGATGTTGCTCGAACCGTCGGCAGCATCGCCAGCAGAAAATGACTGCTGAGCACCCTCACCGAACCTGATCCGGATCGTACAGTTCCGGTAGCTGCGGCAGATGATCTGGCCATCTCCATTGAGCGCGACATAGACGTCCAGCCCGTAAGTCGGCGACTGTCGGATGCACAGCTCGGCTGTGACTGGCGAATAGGGCCAGGTCAGGCGGGCTCGATTGGTCGACGTGGTGCAGGCGTAACGAGTCAGACGATCTGTCATCGCGTCGCGGCGGTCGCGATAGGTCCAGTCCGACGCTGGAGGGGGAGGCTCAGCAGGAGCCACATCTGCGGCTGCTGACTCAGCGACCACGACCGCGACTTCTTCTTCGACAGTTGCCAGACTGCTCGGGGGCTCAACGTCGGTGTTAGAACATTGCGAAGCGGCAGCAAGTAGGATCATCACGCCGATAAAGCCGACGAAAATGACCCCGGTGTTCCGAAGACGGGATCGCCTATCCGCAGCAGCCTTATCCGGCGATTGTTTTGCTTCGGTGCCCTCGGCTTCAAGCTCCGCCAATCGGGCCTTCAGGCGACGCAGTTCCTCTTCACGATTCTCGTCCATATCCCCCCCCTCTCCGCGCGCTCGCGCGTAATGTCCTCCAGCAGACGTTCGCTGGTTCTCAGGCCTTCGGCCATTCAGCCTCGTCCAGCGGGCTGCCAGACTGCAGCATGACCCGGCGGGTGGTCGAGCAGGATGCGTGCACTCGAGCCCAAGGTCCGACCCTGACAGCTATATCGCTGCTCGGCGGCCGACCAAAGCGATGACACGCGGTATTCTAGCTGCCTACAGCTTTCTGCGCTTCGATACTTTGTGATCACAGACTTTCCTGTGTCGGTAGAAACGGGCAGGGTCGGGGGATGAGATCGCTGCTGGCCCGCCTCCGTCCTCTCGTGCTCGTGCTTGTTCTCGGCGGGCTGGTTCCGGCTCTGCCGGCGCAGGCGGCCGTGACCGTTACCTTCTATGGGCATGAGGGCAACCGGGTGCAGAATGGCTGGCTGCTGTTTCCGCACGCCTTTGTTCACCTGCACGGCACGCTGGAGAGCAATGGCCTGCCGGTCGACTATGCTGTGGGGTTCACCGCCCGCTCGCCGGGCCCGCAGCTTCTGTTGTTCAGCGACCGCGGGATACTGAAACGGCCGGAGCCGGCCTATATCGCCGACGGGATCGCCTATCTCAGCGTGACCATCAGCGACGAGACCTATGAGGCATTGCGAAGCCGCTTCGACTATTGGGCCAGCGCCGAGGGCGGGACCTACAATCTGAACAGCCGCAACTGCATCGCCTTTGTCGCGGACGTTGCCGATGTCATCGGGCTGGCGCGGCCCGACGCTCGCACCCTCAGCCCCAACGGCTTTCTGAAGGACATGGTCGAGATGAATCCGCCGGGGTCGCTGGCGGGGATCGAGCCTCACGCCGTCGCGGGCTGATCCTCAGGTCGCGTGCCCGCCAGTTCCTCGGCCGCGGTCATCAGGTGATAGAGGCTGCTGGCCGGGGCGGGCTCGTCGATGAAGGTGCCGTCGGCGGTCATCCGATCGTGGAACAGGCCGGGCCGGTCGGTGGGCAGATAGGGCATCAGGCCCGCGACCGCCGCCGCGATCCGACCCTCGGCATGGGCGCGCTCATCCGCCGAGGTCGCCAGATCACGACGCTGGACCCAGGCCTTGATGCGCTCGGTCTGCGGCCACAGCCGAGCCACGGGTTCGCCGGGCTCAAGGTCAGGATCCAGACCGCCAAAGGCCACCCCGCGCGTCGCATCGACGCCCCGGGTTTCGCCCAGATCGACCAGTCGTCGACCGGCCGCCACGGCACCCGCATGGGCGCGCATATGCCCCCAGCGGGTCAGCAGCCAGCCCCATTCGAACTGATGGCCCGGCTCGATCTGGGGCTCGGCCCCCTGCGGCAGGGCCTGCCAGTCGCCGTCATAGTATTCGCGCACCGCGCCCGTCTCGGGATCGACGAACCGGTCCAGCGCCAGTCGGGCGATCCGGTCGGCCATGTCGCGCCACGGCCCGGCGTCTTCCGTCGGCAAGGCCGTGGCCCAGGCCAGCGCCGCCTCCAGCAGGTGCATGTGGGGATTGGCCTTGAGCGGCCATGAGGGGGGAGAGTCCTCCTCATAGCCGGCGACCGGGTGGGCCCGCAGGTCCTCGAGCGCCTGACGCATCGACCCGGCGATGCGGATGACTGTGTCCGCATCCTCGGCGAGGGGCAGGGCATGGGCCAGTCCGAACAGGACGAAGGCCTGATCATAAAGGTCGGGCCGGTCGTCCAGCGGCTGCCCGCTTGCGTCCAGTCGGTACTGGACGAGGCCATCAGACCTCAGGAAGGCGGGCAGGGCGGCGAGGCCGTGAGCGACGAGGTCGCCCGCCGGACCGGTCCAGCCCAGTTCCGGTGCGCGCGCAAAGACATAGATCTGACGCCCCAGCACCCGCGCGCGCCGGGGCAGATCGGCGGGCGAGCCGTCCGCATTCAGCTTCTCGAAGAAGCCGCCGTGCGTTCGATCCACCCCCTGCGCCGCCCACAGCGGCAGGGCCTGATCCCGCATCCAGTCGAGGAAATCGGCGCCGGCCCTCATCTGCGGCTGCCTCGGGGTGTTTTGGCCCCCCGGGGGCGAGCGCAGGCGCGACACATGGATTGCAACCAGACCGTTGAACTGGCGGGCATATAAACGTCTGGCCGAAAGCGGTGCAACCTCGACGGTCGGTGACTTCTGACCCGGCGTCGTTTGGGCCATGCTGACCGTCCGGAGCGAATCGCCGCTTCGGACCGCGGAAGGGACGACAGCCGCCATGCAGCTGAACGGCAAACGCATCCTGGTGACCGGGGCGGACGGCTTCATCGGCTCGCATCTGGTCGAACGGCTGGTGCGCGACGGACACCGGGTGCGGGCCTTTGTCCAGTACAACAGCTTTGGCCATCGGGGCTGGCTGGACCAGTCACCGGCCGAGATTCAGGACGACCTCGACGTCTTTGCCGGAGATGTGCGCGATCCTTATGGCGTGCGGACCGCCATGAGCGGCTGCGATGTGGCGCTGCATCTGGCCGCCCTGATCGCCATTCCCTACAGCTATCATTCGCCCGGCGCCTATGTGGACACCAATGTCACCGGCACGCTGAACATTGTGCAGGCGGCCCGCGATCTGGGGGTCGAGCGCGTGGTGCCCACCTCGACCAGCGAGGTCTATGGCACCGCCCGCTTCGTCCCGATGACCGAGGACCACCCGCTTCAGGGCCAGTCGCCCTATTCGGCCTCCAAGATCGGAGCGGATCAGATTGCGCTGAGCTTCCACGCCGCCTTTGGCACGCCCGTATCGCTGGTGCGCCCCTTCAACACCTATGGCCCGCGCCAGTCGGCCCGCGCCGTCATTCCGACCGTCATCACCCAGCTGGCCGCCGGAGCCCGTCAGGTGAAGCTGGGCGCGCTGTCGCCGACGCGCGACTTCAGCCATGTGTCGGACACCGTGGCGGGCATCATCGCGGTGGCCGAATGCGATGTGGCGATCGGTGGCGTGACCAATCTGGGCAGCGGCTTTGAGGTCTCGATCGGCGACACCGCCCGCCTGATCGCCGAGCGTATGGGCGTCGATATCGAGATCGTCAGCGAGGCTGAACGCCTGCGGCCCGAGGCCAGCGAGGTCGAGCGGCTGTTTGCCGACACCACGCGGGTGCAGACGCTGACGGGCTGGCGTCCGGCCTATGCGGGGCTGGAAGGTTTCGGCCGGGGGCTGGACGACACCATCGGCTGGTTCCGGGACCCGGGCAATCTGGCCCGCTACCGTCCCGGCACCTACGCGCTCTGAGGGCTCAGCGGCGCTCCAGCGGCCGGGCGGGGTTGCCGACCACGGTTTCGCCGGGGGCCACATCCTTCGTCACGACCGCCCCCATGCCGATCACCGCCCCCTTGCCGATTCGAAGGGGTTTGTCGGGCGTGCCCTGCCGCAGGATGGCGCCCGTGCCGACATAGACGTCATCCTCGATGATCGTATTGCCGTTGATGCAGACCCGCGGGGCCAGGGTCACCAAGTCGCCGATGACACAGTCATGGGCGACATAGGCATAGATATTGGCGTGAAACTGCCGCCCGATCCGGACATCGGCGGTCAGGATCGTATGGTCGCACAGGATGGCGCCCTCGCCGACCTCGCACGGGCCGCGCCGCAGAGCGGTGGGGGCGATCAGCGACACCACCGGCCGGCCCGCCGCCCGCATCTCGGCATCGACCCGGCGGCGGACGGCGGCCTCGGCAATGGCGACGACGATGCCGTAGTCCATCGGCACCCCGGCCAGCGGAAGGACGGGATGCCCGTTCACCGTCGGCTCATGCGCCTCCCCGTCCTTCGGCACAAAACAGACGGCGTCGGGCGAGCGGGCACCCGCCGCGCGTGCCATCTCCCACGCCAGCGGCGCGACTTCGCGGCTGAATCCGCCGGTTCCGCAAATGGCGATCTTCATGGGATGGCGCTCCCCTCCGGGAATCGGACAAGACTGCTACCCTGACACCGTGACCGACTCTGGCAAGGCAGACTGTAACAGGCGCATGGCGGAACCCGTGACCATCTGTGTGGTGAGCAGCGGCCGGGCTGACTATGGCCTGATCCGGCCGATTCTCGATGCCCTGCGCGCCGACCCGCGGACGGTGGGGCAGTTGCTGCTGACCGGCACCCATGCGGATGACCGCTTCGGGTCTGAGGCCGACGGGCGGCTGCTGGCCGACGCCCTCGTGCCCATGCCGCTGGACGGCGACGATGCAGCCGCTGCCGCCCGGGGGGCCGCTGCCGTGCTGACGGGGGTGGTCGAGGCGCTGGAGCGGCTGAAGCCCGATGCCGTGCTGATCGTCGGCGACCGATACGAAATCCTGGCCGTGGCCCAGGCCGCCATGCTGCTGCGCCTGCCGCTGATCCATCTGGGCGGGGGCGATGTCACCGAAGGGGCGATCGACGAAGGCATCCGCCACGCGGTCAGCAAGCTGGCCCAGGTGCATCTGGTCACTCATGCCGAGGCCGCGCGCCGCCTGCGCCAGCTGGGCGAGGAGGACTGGCGCATCCATACGGTCGGCAATCCCTCGCTGGACAGTCTGAGCGCCGCCGCGGCCATGCCGGATGCGGCGCTGGAGGGTCTGCTGGGCCGGCCACTGGGGGCCGACAATCTGCTGGTCTGCTTCCACCCGGTGACCCTGTTGCCGGACGGGGGACGGGCCGAGTTCGACGCCCTGCTGGCGGCACTCGGCGAGCTGCCCGCCAGCACGCATCTGTGGATCACCCGGCCCAATGCCGACCCGGGCCATGAAGGGCTGACCGCGCATCTGACCGACTGGGCCGCCGGCCGATCAAATGCCTCGGTCCACGCGACCCTGGGCGCGGCCTATCTGCCGCTGATGGCGCGCTGCCGGGCGGTGGTGGGCAATTCCTCCAGCGGCCTGACCGAGGCGCCCTCGCTCGGCATTCCGACCGTCAATGTCGGGGTACGGCAGCAGGGCCGGCTGGCGGGCGAGACGGTGTTTCACTGCGTGGGCGAGGCAGCGGCCATCCGCGCGGCGCTGGCCCGGGCCATGGCGGCGGATCTTGCCGGCGCGATCAATCCTTATGGAGATGGAAAGACTGTACCGCGCATCCTGTCGGTCCTGACTTCCCTGCCCGAGCGTGACACCCTGATGCACAAGCGGTTTATCGATATCGAGGTCGCCGGTGGCTGACCGGGTCTTCATCATCGCCGAGGCGGGGGTGAACCACGACGGCTCGCTGGACGACGCGCTCGCCATGATCGACGTCGCCGCCGAGGCGGGGGCCGATGCGGTCAAGTTCCAGACCTTCCGCGCCGAGGCGGCCCTGACCGCCCGCGCGCTGAAGGCCGAGTATCAGGTGACCAATACCGGCGAGGGCGGCACCCAGCTGGACATGGTCCGGCGGCTGGAGCTGAAGCCCGGGGACCATCCGGCGCTGGTCGAGCGCTGCCGGGCGCGCGGCATCGCCTTCATGTCGACGGCGTTCGATATGGACAGTCTGGCGCTGGTGGCCGGGCTGGGCATGCCGTGGATCAAGATCCCGTCCGGAGACCTGACCTGGGGCGAGATGCTGATCGCGGCCGCGCGCGTGGGCCCGCCGCTGGCGGTCTCGACCGGGATGGCGACGCTGGAGGAGGTGCGGCAGGCCCTGGCCCTGATCGCCTGGGGCCGGATGCGCGAGGATCTGCCGCCCGATCTGGAGACGGCACTGGCCGCCTTTGACACCGAGGCGGCGCGGGCGGCCCTTCGAGGACAGGTGGTGCTGTTGCACTGCACGACCCAGTATCCGGCGCCGTTATCAGCGGTGAACCTCCGGGCCATGGACACGCTGAGGGACGCGTTCGGCCTGCCGGTCGGCTATTCGGACCATACAATGGGGAGCAGCGTGCCAATCGCCGCCGTCGCGCGTGGCGCGGTCATGATCGAAAAACATTTCACCCTCAGCCGTGATCGTCAGGGGCCCGACCACGCCGCCTCGCTGGAGCCGGACGAGCTAGCCGCCATGGTCCGCGCCATCCGCGAGGTTGAGCAGGCACTGGGCCGGGCGGAAAAGGCCCCGGCCCCAGAGGAAATGGCCAACCGGATCGTCGCGCGCCGGTCGCTGGTCGCCACCCGCCCGATCCGCGCCGGAGAGGTGTGGACCCCCGACATGGTGACGGCCAAGCGCCCGGCCGATGGCATCGACCCCCACGCGGCCTTTGCCCTCTATGGGGTCGTGGCAAACCGCGATTATCAGCCGGATGAGGCGATCGAGCCATGAACCGTTGGCAACGCACCCTGGTCGGCCCGGACGCGCCCCTGCGGCAGGCGCTGAAAGCCATCGATTCGGCAGGCGTCGGGATTGCACTGGTGGTCGATGACGGCGGTGTCCTGCTCGGTACCCTGTCGGACGGCGATGTGCGCCGCGCCCTGATCAACGGGGCGGACCTGGAGCAGGCCTGTCACCCGTTTGTGCACACCACACCGGTCGTGGCCCCGGATGGTCTGGAGGAGGGCGCGGCCCTGACCATGCTGCGGGCCCGCAAGCTCCGCCAGCTGCCGCGCGTGGACCATGCCGGGCGGGTGACGGGGCTGACGACTGTCGGCGACCTGCTGGATGTGCCCGAGCGACCCGAGGCCGTGGTCATCATGGCCGGCGGCCGGGGCGAACGGCTGGCCGAGCTGACCCGGACGACGCCCAAGCCGATGCTGAACGTCGGCCCGCGCCCGATTCTGGAGACCATCGTCTCCAGCCTGGCCGTACAGGGGTTTCGTCGCATCTTCCTGTCGGTCAACTACAGGGCCGAGCAGATCGTGGCCCATTTCGGCGACGGCAGCGACCGGGGGCTGACCATCGGCTATCTGCGCGAGGACCAGCCGCTGGGCACCTGTGGGGCGCTGTCGTTGCTGCCAGCCGAGATCGGGGGGCCGGTGCTGGTCACCAATGGCGATGTGCTGACCCGGGTCGACTATGGCCAGGTTATGGACGGCCACATTCGCGACGGCGCGGCTGCGACGGTGGTCGTGCGGGACTATGAGATGCAGGTGCCGTTCGGCGTGATCCGGGCCGCAGACGGCCGGATCAGCGGCATCGAGGAAAAGCCCAGCCAGGTCTTCAACATCAATGCCGGGGTCTATGTGCTGTCGCGGGCGGCGCTGGGGCTGATTCCGGCGAACCGGCCCTATGACATGCCGATGCTGATCCAGGCCCTGATCGACGCGGACCAGCCGGTAAGACCGCACCGGGCCGAGGGCTACTGGCTGGATATCGGCCGCCCGCCCGACTACGACCGCGCCAATGCCGAGTTCGGCGCCGTGTTCGGCGGCTGATCAGGCGCGGCGGCCGTTCGGCGTTTGGGCCGTCTTCGGGGCGCTCCGGCGACGGGTCCGTCCGGGACGCAGTTCTTGGGCGGCGCCCTCGAGGATGGCGCAACACAGGGCGAACACGACCGCGATGGTTTCGGTCCGGAGGGGATAATCCGCGGCCGAGTGGGCGGCGATCAGCAACAGCGCGACCGAGGCTGCGCGCTGGAGATCGCGGTCGGGATGGCTGCCCGCACGCCAGGCGCTCCACGACCTCCGTCCCCACCAGACAAATGTGGCGATGACCAGCGCTATGCCCGCCCAGCCGCCTTCCAGCCAGATCTCGAGATAATCATTGTGCGCCTGGTTGAAATAGGCGGCTCTCAGCGTCTCGACGGGCTCATAGGACCGGTAGACTGGATCAAAGGAGCCCATGCCGGAGCCGAACGGCAGGAAGTCCTGGGCGGCCTGGGCCACGATCAGCCAGCCATCATAGCGGCCCACGAGTTGGGACTCCCGATCAAAACGATCCAGAATGGGGTCTAGGGCAAACAGGCCGACAACGGCCAGGCCAATAGCGCCGCCGAGGAACAGCAGCAGGATGGCGGGCCCGGGTCGGCTCCGGCCCGAGGAAATCCAGCCGATCATGAGACCCCCGGCGAGCGCGGGAATGGCGGCCAGAACCCCAAAGCGCGACTGGATGGCCCCGAGCGCGACAATGATCAGGCCGATGACCAGCCCGCCGGCCCAGAGTCTGAGGTTCGCGCTTCGATCCCGGCTGTTGAGGCCCCTTCCGGCCAGGGCCGCGGCGAAGGGAATGGCCACGAGGGAGAGGGTCGCCATATGGTTCCGGTTGGCAAAGAAGCCGACCAGCGAGCCGAAATTGGTGGTTTCCCACGGATAGACCGCGCGACTGTTGAGCGTGATCTGGAGCGCGCCCAGCAGGATCGCGACGATCACAAAGCCAAGTACAATCCAGATAAAGCGCGCCAGCACCCGCCGTTCAAGGCCCATAGCGGCAATCAGCATGGCCAGCGGCGGCAGGATGGCCAGAAAGGCCTGCCAGGTCCGGTCAGGGGTCAGTGACAGCGGCAACCAGGCGGGGGCGATGCCCGCGAGCTCGAGCGCCGTGACGGCGCTCTCCCGTCCCGGCAGGGAGGCCCAGAATGAGAAGGGCAGAGGGATGAGTTGAACAAGAGGAAGCAGGGCGGCCAGACCCGCCAGCGACAGCAGGAACCGGTGGTCTCGCCAGACGCCTGTTGCGGCCAGACGATAAAGCCCCAGTCCGAGGACGGGCAGGGCGGCCAGCTCGATGGCGGCCAGAGGCACCAGATGCGCGCGGCTGGCTCCGCCCAGGAACAAAGAAAAAGCCAGCAGAACACCGGCCGCAATGGCCAAAGCATTCCACTG
Source organism: Alphaproteobacteria bacterium (assembly GCA_018826885.1). GTDB lineage: Bacteria > Pseudomonadota > Alphaproteobacteria > Caulobacterales > Caulobacteraceae > Brevundimonas. The sequence goes on from JAHJYN010000123.1 coordinate 12,123, forward strand.
GCTTGTTCGTTTCAGAAACGACCCGCTCACTTACGCACTCGGAAACTGAGCGGGATCGAAACTCTTACGGGCTGGTCGGCGCGTCGTCGTCCGAAGCAACCGAGATCACACCCACCAGAACGGCGGTGCCGATCAGGAGGACGGGCAACGGGATGCCCATGAAGTCGTTGGCAGCTTGCGCACGGGCACCGACACGATCGCCGACGCGCTCAACAGCGCTGTTATTTCCGGCGGCAACGGCTTGGCCTGCGATCAAAAGCAGACCCACCGAGGCAGCAGCGATGGTCTTACGCATGCAATTCCCCTTTGAACAAAATCATTACGCGGGTTTCCCCGCTCCTGTGAGAATGTGTTTAGGTCGTTTGGGTTGCGCAAGGCAAGTCAAAAAGCGCTCCAAAAGACCCAAAAAGTGACTCTGGGGCATCCTGTGGCGGATTGGCACCGTCACTGGACCGCCACAATCTCAAGGTGTGAAAACCATATGACAAGGTCGGTCCGGCGCCCGGGGTTCTCGCCGACCAGCTGAAGCGACTGGCTGTCACACCCGTCGGCAGGCACCTGAAACTCCATGGAAAAGGGCGTCCAGGTCTCGCTCGCCGCGGCGGTAGATCTCGTCGGAGCACCAAAGACAGCTTCACCCGCCGGACGCGCAGCCCCCTGACAGACCAGCTGCCAAGAGAAGGTCATTTCGCTTGTCCCGAACTCCCAGCGGGATCGCCCGAGCAGTCGATAGCGCCCGGGCGGCAGCAGGGTTATCTGCCGGGCCAGCACATCCCGGCTCTGGCCGTTGTGGCCTATTCGAAGGGCACCCGAGGGGAGGGCGTCGGCATTGGTTGTGTCCGGCGGGCCTGCATCGGCCAGGGCCGCGACGGAATAGCCGGCACCAACCGCCAGATCCCAGCCAAAGGGCAGGATCGCGGACTCAGCCTCAAATCGTCCATCGATCAGGGTCTGTCCGGCCGTGGGGCGGTCGAGGGCCGTGCGGACCTGGCGAAGGGCCCCGATCTGGCCCGCCGAATAGAGGCGTTGATACAGCTGTTGAAGTTCGCCGTCGGAAAAGCGGCCGTCGCTGTCCGCCATGACCATGGCGAGCTGGGCGGCAAGCGCGACGCCGCCGTCGCGCTGGTAGAGGCTGCTGATGAAGGCGGCACGCCACGGCGGACTGTCCGCCAGCTCACCCGCGAGGAAGGGCACGGACCTGGGGTCTGTTTCCATGGCCGTGCCGAAAAGGTCGAAGACCTGCGGGCGCAGTTCAGCCCGCCGTCGCACCAGCGTATCGGCATGGGCAAAGGCAGATCCATAGTCCCCGCGCCGCAGGCGGTTGTCGATCAACCAGCTGTGCGAACTGTCATCGCGAAGACTCCAGTTGCCGGCGAGTGTGAGCAGGTCATCCGCCAGAGCCCGGTCGCCGGTCTCGCCCTCGACCAGGCCTACGACCCGCAGGGCCTGAAGGTTGAACGGCGCGCGCTCCAGAGCCATGCGAGCCAGTGCATCGGCATTGTCCATCCGGCCTGCGCGCCATTCCGCTTCGGACGCCTCGGCCAGCACCACGGCAGATCCGGGACTGAGCCGCACGGCGTGCTCAGCCGGGGCCCGATCCGCGAGCGGCACCAGAACCACCTGCCAACCCAGCCAGATGAGCCCAATGGCCAGTCCGACGGCGCCATAGCCAAGAAGGGGCGAGGCCTTGGGCGGAATGGGCTCGTCCAGTCCGTCCGTCATCAGGACTTGCGCCCTTTCACCTCGGACGAGGATTTGGCGCCATAATCATAATCATAGCTGTAGTCATAGCCCTCATTCCGGGTCTTGCTGGCCTGGAATTTGGTCAGCACCGCCCCGAGCACGTTAGCGCGGCCGAAGTTGAGCCGGCGAAGCGCCCCGAGCGCCTGACGCCGCCCCGTCCCGCGCGACTCCAGCACAAACAGGGTGCCTTCAACGGACGAGGACAGCAGCGGTGCATCGGCAAAGCCCAGCACCGGCGGGCCGTCGATCACCACATGATCATAGATGGCCAGCGCCTGATCGAGCAGGACCTGCAGTCGATCCCCGGACCAGAGCTCGGCCGGATTGGGCGGCAGGGGACCACAGGGTATGAAGTCGAGCGTGGCGAAGGGGGTTTTGCGAACCACGCCCTGCAGCTCGGCAGACCCGGACAGGAAATTGCTCATCCCCTGGCTGTTATCCATCTCCAGCACGCGGTGCATGGAAGGATTGCGCAGGTCGCCGTCGACCAGAAGCACCCGTTTGCCGGTCCGCGACAGGTTGAGCGCGGTGGCAAAGGCGGTGGTCGACTTGCCCTCGCCCGGCCGGGCACTGGTCAGCAGCAGCGACTTGGGCGCCCCATGCGAGGTGGTAAATTGCAGCGCTGTCCGGAGCGAATAATAGGCTTCCGAGAAGGGCGACCTGACATCGCGCAGGGCCGAAATGGCATCCTCGTCCTTGGCGAGCAGCGGAATGTTGCCCAGCCCCGGCAGGCCCAGTTTTTCTTCCACATCGCCCGGAGTGGTGATCGAGTCATCCAGCGCCTCGATCAGGAAGGCGGCGACCACGCCCAAGCCTAGGCCCAGCACAAAGGCGAGGGCGAGGTTCAGAGGCAGTTTGGGGCTCGACGGGGTCTTGGGCGCAATGGCGCGGTCGATCAGGGAGACGTTGTTGGCGGTCACACCGCCCGTCACACCCACTTCCTTGTAGCGTTGCAGCAGGCCATCGTAGAGCTGTCGGCTGGTATCGAGCTCGCGCAGGAGGATGTTGTACTCCACGCTGCGATCGCTGAGGTCCAGAACGTCGGTGCTCAGGCCGTTGACGCGGCTTTGGAGGGCGCGTTCCTGATTGAGCGCGATCTCATACTGGGCGCGAATACCGTCGCGAATGGAAACAGCCAGACTGCGGATCTGGTTGTCGAGTTCGTCGATGCGGTTCTGCAGTTCGACCATTTCCGGATAGTCGGCCTGCAGCACGCTTGATTTCTGCTGATACTCGGCCTCGACCGCGACGCGCTGGGCGACCATGGCCTGAATCGCCGGGCTGGCAATGACTTCCGGGATCGACATCAGCGATGCGCCCCGGGCCTGACGCCAGCGCTCCTCGGCCGAAATCCGGTCCACGCGCGCTTGCGAGAGCGCTTCGTTGATCGTCGACAGGCTGTTGGCGGCCAGCGAGCGCTGGGCACCGGTCCCGGCATTGGTGCTGTCCTCCAGGCGGATGATCTGCTGATCGTCCGCATACTGGACCAGCTGGCGTTCCGTCGCTTCCAGCTTGGCCTTGGTCTCGGCGATCCGCTCCTCAAGGAACTCGCGCACATAGAGAGAGGCGTCGAACTTCCGATCGAGGTTCGACTGGATGTAGTTTTCGGCTATGGCATTGGCCATCCGCGCCGAGACGGCAGCGCTCGGGCTGCTAAAGGTGATCTCGACGAGCCGGGAGTCGCGCTGCGAGGAAACGTCGAGGCCGTCGGCGATCAAGTCGATGACCATTTCGCGGCGCCGGGCCATCTGCTGGGCTGCCGTTTCACCGTCGCGGGCTTCGAACTCGCCGCCCATCTGCTCGATGAACACGTCGGAACTGGCGAGGCCGAGGCTGTCGATGACGCGCTCCGCCAGGGACCGGCTGCGGATCAAACCATATTGCGTCTGGAAGAACTCCACCGAAAAGCGGAGGTCGGCCGCGCCGGTCTCCTCGGAGTCCAGGACGCGGGTCGCTTCACGGTCAATCTGGACCGTGGCCGCCGCTGTATAGGTGGGCGGGGTCAAGAGCGTGATGACGAGGCCGATGACAACGGCCGCCAGCACCGAACCCGCGATCAGCAGCCGGTGCTTCATCAGCATCGCCCAGTATTTCGCGAGGTCCAGTTCGACTTCGCGTTCCACCGACTCACCGAAATGATCGGAGCCTTGATCCCGCAGCGACGGTCCTGCCTGCATCATCTCGCCAGATCCGCGACCCTCGGCCATCATCACATCCTGATACTGAACGTACGCGCGCCTGCCCCGCGGGCGCTTCCAGAGGGCTGATACCGTATACTTACCCGGGGGGCGAGACGTGAAATCAATCGATTGGCGCATTGGGTGACGATTGGCGCCGCCACTGTCGCAGGCAGACCATACCGGCCAGCCGACACGGTCTTCCGAAACGGCCGGATATCAGGGGATCAGGGGTTGGCGGGCCTCACGGAGGACCGCAATCTCTTCGGCCACGCCTTCCAGCGACTGGATGCGTTCGCCCGCCGAGGGGTGCCCCCACTGCACCAACCGCAATTGGGGAAGGCGTGCCGACAGCATGCGCCAGTAGGGTCCGGCCCGCGCGGGGTCGTAACCGGCCCGGGCCGACAGAAACAGGCCCACACGGTCGGCGTCCCGCTCGGCCCGGACCAGTTCCCAAGGCGCGACCCCCCAGTTGCCGAGCACATCGCGGGCGAGCCCGACCTCATCAAAATAGGCCCGGTGATCGAGAATATTATGAGCTAGTTCATGACCCAGAACGACAGCAAGGTCGTCGTCCAGCGGGCTCAAAGCCGCCAGGGCTGAGCTGATGAACACCCGTTCGCCATCGCCCTTCGCATAAAAGTCCGGCGACGGATCAAGCTGGAACGGATAGGCGCAACCCGGAACACTGCCGAGCCGCAGGGTGAGGCGCTGGCCGTTCCGCTCCACCCCGAGTTCGGCCGAGCCGTCCTGGAGCGCGTCGGTCAATCGGGTCAGATTCGCGGACAAGCCGTCGAACCCTGCGGCCCCCACAGGGCCTCCTCCCATAAAGGATTGGCCGTCCGCAGAAAGGAGTAGATCGCCAACTCTCAGGCCGGCGTCGGCGGCGGGACTGTCCGGTACGACGGCCGCAACGCCGGGCAGGTCGCCCTTTAGCTGCCAGTCTTCGCGGGCGGCGGCCCGCAAATAGTCCGCGTACTGGCTTTCGGCGTGGAGAAGCAGGCCGGTGATCGGCCCGGTTCTTGGACAAAGTTCGACATTGGCCACCGAGAGGCGGAACCCCACGGCATTGACCCGGGCATCGAGTGCATTGAGCGCCTTCAGGCGATCCGAGGGCGTCTCGATGGCGACCCCTGAGCCATAGGCGTCGGGCGGAACGGGGCCTTCGGTCCTACAGGCCACAACAAGCAAGCAAGCGCTGACGAGGGCAGCGGTCCGTGCGCAGGGGGGCGTCCCGCAGCTAGTCATCTCCGGTGACTACAGGAATCGGAAGACCGCAAGTGCAGGAAGAGCACGAACAGCCTGCTGCAATGCAGCGCTAAGACGGGATGCATCAACCACAATGACATCATCGCCCAGCACCACCGGATCGGGCGCCTCACCCGCCCTGATAGCCGCGAGATCAAACACCGCGAACTGTCGCTGGCCATCTATCGTGCGGAAGACCACCACGCTGCGCAGGTCCGCCTCTGTGACCGGTCCCCGAGCCATGGCGACGGCCTGCAGCAAGGTGGTTCGCCCCTGCATCTCGTAGACGCCGGGTTGGGTCACGGCGCCGTCGACGGTGATCTTCTGGCTCGCGGCCTCCAGCACCGTTACCGTCACTTGGGGATTGCGCAGATACTGCGCTCCGAGGCGAGCGGCAAGGGATTCGCCGAGTTCGTCGGGCGTAAGACTCTCGGCCTGAACAGTACCGATTAGCGGCATCTGGATGACGCCTGACGCGTCCACGCGGATCTCATCGAATGAGAGATCAGGTACACGGAATACGTTGATGCGTAACAGGTCATTGGCTCCAATGCGGTAGTCTTGCGACGAGCTTCCGCTCGCTGACGTGCTGGCGAGCAGCGAATCGGTGGAGATTGACCCTTCTGTCCGACCGCCCGAACTCGTGCAGGCGCCGAGGGCGAGGATCGAGATCAGCAGCAGAACAATGCGCATGGCGAACAAACTCCCGGTGGTCGGACCGCATGCAGAGGAAACGCCTGTATGCGACCGGCACCTGATAGCCCCCAATGGGGAAATGTGCCACCACCCCGGCTGAAACTGCGGATTTTTTTCTGGACCGACTGGGCAAGCTGAGGCAGCAGGCTCACGAATGTCTCGCGACGGGCCAGTCGAAGAGGGGCTCGGGAAGCGCACCGTCGAGTAAGTCAGGTTTGGGAGGTAAATTTGTCATATAAATATAAGTGGTTTCGCGTAAGAGGCTGACATGCGTGCATCTCTGACAGCGACCTGGGCGGCAAAGTACCTGATCCATATCGGGGCGTTGTTTGTTGCCTTCCTGATGGCCTATGAACTGCGACGAGCCGTTCCCATCGAATGGTGGCTACAGGGCGGTGACGCGGTCCGCGTCATCGGCTGGGCTGCGCTCTACGCCCTGATCGGCGCGGTCGTCGAGGCCGTCTTTCAGACCGAGCGGACCGCCTGGCGGTTTGCTTCGGTCCGGGACGTTGTGGCCCTGGGCCGGAACGTCGTCCTGACGGTGGCCTTCTTTCTGCTCGCCATCTTCGTGGTCGACCGGGGAGTGCAACTGCCCCGCTCGGTGATCCCGCTTGCGGCGGTTCTGAGTGTCTTGTTCCTCGTCGGCGTACGCCTGCTCTGGCGCCTGCCGCAGGAGTCTGAGCTCGTCCATCACCTTCTGCCTACCTGGTGGCGCAAGGTTTCGGCCCATCGGACGCCGCTCATACTGGTGGGCTCGCTGGCCGACGCCGACCGCCAGATCCGCCTTTTGCAGGCCGATGCAGACCAGCCCTATCAGCCCGTCGGGATTATCACGCCGGACGTCGCGGAAGTCGGCATGAGGCTCCAGGGCGTCCCGGCGATGTTGTCGCTGGATGCATGGCGGGACCAGCATGTTTCGCTCCGCCGGCGCGACGAGCCGGTCCCAGGCATTCTGTTTCTGCAGGATCCTGTCCTCAGCTTTGGCCTGACACCGCAGCGCGTTGGCGAGCTGAAGAAGGCCGGCCACACTCTTCTGCGGCCCCACGTCTTGACCGAAGTCGGCGCGCCGGGCCCCCGGGCTGATCTGCTGACCGAAATCCCGTTGGAGGAATTTCTTCCCCGGCAGCCCATTTCCTTGCCAGCGGGCCCGGTCGAAGATCTGATCCGGGGCAAGCGCATTCTGGTGACCGGCGCAGGCGGCAGTATCGGATCGGAAATCGCGCGCCAGATGGTGCAGTTCGGCTGTGGCCACCTGACCCTGCTGGATCACTCGGAGTTCCAGCTGTTCGAGATTGACCGGGAACTGGGCGGTGTGAAGACCGCCATGACCCGCCGGGCCGTTTTGGCCAATGTGCGCGACGAAGCCCGCATTCGCGAGGTGTTCGACCAGGAACGCCCCGACATCGTCTTCCATGCCGCGGCCCTCAAACACGTGGCCCTCGTCGAGAACAATCCGGCCGAGGGCGTCCTGACCAATGTCCAGGGCACCTGGAATGTGATCCGCGCGGCGATCGCGGCGAAGGCCGGGCAGTTCGTGCTGATCTCGACCGACAAGGCCGTCGACCCGTCCAATGTCATGGGGGCGACCAAGCGGATCGCCGAGACCCTGCTGGAGCTGGTCCCGGACAGCGAGACCCGCCTGTCGGCTGTCCGGTTCGGCAATGTGCTGGGCTCGGCCGGATCGGTTGTGCCCATCTTCCGCGACCAGATTGCCCGGGGCGGACCCGTCACCGTCACCCATCCGGACGTGAACCGCTATTTCATGACCATACCAGAGGCGGTTCAGCTGGTTCTGCACAGCACGGCGGTAAAGGCCGGTCGCGCGGATGAGGGCCCGTCGAAATTCCTGCTGGAGATGGGCGAGCCCGTCCGCATCGCCGATCTGGCCCGCCAGATGATCGAACTGAGCGGCAAAAAGCCGGATGTTGACATCAAGATCGAGTTTACCGGCCTCAAGAAGGGCGAGAAGATCGCCGAAATCCTGTCCGATGACGGCGAGGATCCCCGCCCCTGCGTGGATGGCATCCTTGAGGTAATGGGGCGAGGCGGCGGAGTGCGCCTGAACAGCGCGCGCTTGCAGACGCTCGTTTCGGCGGCGCAGGCAAACTCTGGGCATGAGGTTACGATGCTTCTCGCCCAGTTGGTTGCGGCTGTGCGGGGCGGTGTCAAGGTTTCGTCCGCGTCATGACATATCTGGTCATAGGGTCCGCAGGATTTAGTGGATTTCACCTATCGAGGCGACGACTTGAAGCCGGGCGCCAGGTCGTTGGGATCGACTCTTTCACGTCGTATTGCGATCCCCGGCGCGGGCTCGTATCGAAGCTCCACATCGTCTCAAAAGACATAGATAGGAGCGCCTGGCGCGATCGGGGGTCGAGATGCACCCGAGGGCTGAGTGCATCTCATGGTCTTAGGCGTCGAGGGGCAGAGCGGCCTACCGAGGTCAGAGCTCAAAGTGTTGGGAGTGAAGGGTATTGGAGTCTCGAACTATGAACGGTACCGTGACAACCGCCGCGCCCAGTCTAACGCACCTCCAGCGACTTGAAGCTGAGAGCATCCACATTATGCGCGAGGTTGTGGCCGAAGCGCGCAAGCCCGTCATGCTCTATTCGGTCGGCAAGGACTCGGCGGTCATGCTGCATCTGGCGCGCAAGGCCTTCTACCCCGCGCCGCCGCCCTTTCCCCTGATGCACGTCGACACGACCTGGAAGTTCCGCGAGATGTATGCGCTGCGCGACCGTATGGCGCGGGAAAGCGGCATGGAACTGCTCGTTCATCGCAATCCCGACGCGGTTGAGCGCGGGATCAATCCGTTCGATCACGGTCCGCTGCACACCGACATGTGGAAAACCGAGGGCCTGAAGCAGGCGCTCGACATGCACGGTTTCGACGTCGCTTTCGGCGGAGCCCGCCGCGATGAGGAAAAGAGCCGGGCCAAGGAGCGGATCTTCTCGTTCCGAACGGCCAGCCACGGCTGGGATCCGAAGAACCAGCGGCCTGAGCTGTGGAACCTCTATAATGCTCGCAAGAAGAAGAGCGAGAGCATCCGGTGTTTCCCGATATCCAACTGGACGGAGCTGGATATATGGCAATACATCATGAAAGAGCAGATCGAGATCGTCCCGCTGTACTTCTCCGCTGAGCGCCCGACGTTTGAATATGAAGGCGGACTGTTCATGGCCGACGATATTGATCGGCTGGAAAAGGTGATGGGCACGAAGCCCGAAATTACGATGCGCTCGATCCGCTTCCGAACGCTGGGCTGCTTCCCACTCACTGGAGCGGTGGAAAGTACAGCAGCGACATTGGCTGAAGTGGTTCAGGAAATGCTACTAACCACGACGAGCGAACGCCAAGGTCGTGTGATTGACAAGGATGGCGGTGATGCGTCGATGGAGAAGAAGAAGCAGGAGGGCTACTTCTGATGACAGACAGCACTAATGCAACTGCGGCGATCTACAAAACTGATGCGCTGATCGCTGAGGACATCGACGCCTACCTTGAACAGCACCAGAACAAGACAATGCTGCGGTTCATCACCTGCGGCAGTGTGGACGATGGAAAGAGCACGCTGATCGGTCGTCTGCTGTACGATTCGAAGATGATCTTCGAGGACCAGCTCGCAGCACTCGAAAGTGACTCCCGGCGGATGGGCACGCAGGGCGAAGGCATAGACTTCGCATTGCTGGTCGATGGTCTTGCCGCAGAACGCGAACAGGGCATCACGATTGACGTCGCCTATAGGTTTTTCGGGACAGAAAAGCGCAAATTCATTGTTGCGGATTGCCCCGGGCATGAGCAGTACACCCGCAACATGGTCACCGGCGCCTCGACCGCCGATCTGGCTGTAATCCTCATTGATGCTCGCAAGGGCGTGCTGGTGCAGACGCGCCGCCATTCGTATCTGTGCAACCTGATCGGCATCAGGAACATCGTCCTGGCGGTGAACAAGATGGATCTGGTCGAATACAGCCAGGACGTGTTCGACAAGATCGTTGCCGACTACAAGGCATTTGCGGACGAGATCGGGATCGAAAGCTTCACCGCGATACCTATCTCGGGGTTCAAGGGTGACAACGTCACGCTCGCCCCATCGGACAACACACCCTGGTATCGCGGCCTTCCACTTATCGAGCATCTAGAGATGGTCGAGGTCAGCGCCGACGTCTGGCAGGCCCGGCCCTTCCGCATGTCGGTGCAAGGCGTCAGTCGGCCGAACCTGGACTTCCGCGGCTTTGCTGGTCAGGTCAGTTCGGGCGTCGTGAAACCCGGAGATGCCATCCGGGTGCTGCCCACGGGCAAGACATCCGTCATCAGCCGGATCGTCACCATGGACGGTGAGCTCGACCAAGCCGTAGCCGGCCAGTCGGTGACCCTGTGCCTGGCTGACGAGATCGACTGTTCGCGGGGGGATGTCATTGCCTCGGCGGACAATCCGCCCCAGGTCGCAGACCAGTTCCAGGCGTCAATCGTCTGGATGTCGGACGAGGCGCTGATACCGGGACGGGGCTACTGGCTGAAACTCGGGGCCCAGACGGTATCGGCGACGGTGCAATCGCCCAAATATTCCATCAACGTCAACACGATGGAGCATCTTGCAGCCAAGACGCTCGAGTTGAATGACATCGGGGTGGCCGAACTGACGACTGACAAGCCGATCGTGTTCGAAGCCTATGCGGCCAATCGGACGCTGGGCGGCTTCATTCTGATCGACAAGCTGACCAACGCCACGGTGGGCGCGGGCATGCTGGATTTCTCGCTCCGGCGCGCACAGAATGTCCACTGGCAGTCTCTGGACATCTCGCGTGAGATGCGCGCGCGTGTGAAGGGGCAGTCCCCGCTGGTTCTGTGGTTCACCGGACTGTCCGGGTCGGGCAAGTCCACCATCGCCAATCTGGTCGAAAAGAAGCTCTATAGCCTGGGCCTGCACACCTTCTTGCTCGACGGCGACAACGTCCGTCACGGGCTGAACAAGGATCTGGGTTTCGCCGAGGCCGATCGCATCGAGAATATTCGTCGCGTCGGCGAGGTCGTCCGTCTCATGTCCGATGCAGGCCTGATCGTGCTGACTGCCTTCATCTCGCCCTTCCGCGCCGAGCGGGAAATGGTCCGCGCTATGATGCCCGAAGGTGAATTCGTCGAGGTGTTCGTCGACACTCCGCTGGAGGTAGCCGAGGCCCGCGACGTCAAGGGGTTGTACGCCAAGGCCAGAAAGGGCGAACTAAAGAACTTCACGGGCATAGACAGTCCTTACGAGCAACCAAAGAACGCCGATATCCGGATCGACACTGCGGAGCATTCAGCCGAGGAAGCCTGCGAGCAAATCGTGGAGGCCTTGCGTCGCTCGGGTCGTCTGCATGGATGACGGCGCCCATTTCGGCCTCCCGAAGAGGGTCTGATGGAGGATTTTCTTCTTTTCGCCGCGGTCGGATTCGCCGCGCAGATCGTGGATGGCGCCCTTGGCATGGCCTACGGCGTCGTCTGCTCGACAGTGCTGTTGAGTCTTGGCGTCCCGCCCGCGACCTCATCGGCCAGTGTCCACGCCTCGAAGGTGTTCACGGGCGCGGCGTCGGCCCTTTCGCACATTGCCCACCGCAATGTTGACTTCAAGATGCTGGTCCCGCTGGCGATAGCGGGAATGATCGGCGGCGTGGTCGGGGCTCTTGTGCTGACCAGCATCGACGGCGCCGCCATCAAACCCTACGTCATCGCATGGCTCGGTTTCATGGGTCTGGTCATCCTGTATCGGGCCTGGCGTGGGGTGACTCCCCGTGTGACGCCGTTCAAGGGCCCCATTCCTCTCGGCCTCGCGGGTGGCACCCTCGACGCCATGGGCGGCGGTGGCTGGGGGCCAACCGTCACGACGACGCTCCTGGCCTCCGGGATGCCTCCGCGGCAGTCCATCGGCACCACCAACACTGCGGAGTTCTTTGTCGCCGTTTCCGTCTCCTCGGCCTTCATCTTCGCACTCCTAACGGGGCATTGGCAGGGCGCCGAGGGGATTAACGACCATGTCTGGGCGGTCTCCGGACTGATCTTCGGAGGCGTGGTCGCCGCGCCTCTGGCGGGCTGGATCACCAAGGTGCTGCCGACGCGTGGCCTGACATGGATCGTGGGCGTCCTGATATGCGCCCTCGCGCTCTACCAGGGCGCACAGATGATAGGATTGATCTAATGATCGCCGTCACCCCCCGGGCCGCGGGCGAGGCCGCCGATGCCGATCTGGCCGAACGCCTGGCGCGCACGGCGGGCGAACTGCTGTTGACCCTCCAACGGTCGGGTCACTTCGAGGGCCGGGCCCTAGGCGCCGCCGGCGATGCCGTCTCCCAAGCCTTTCTGTGCCGGGCCTTGGCAGCCGCGCGACCCGATGACGGATTGTTGTCAGAGGAGGCCGCCGCTGACCCTGAACGCTTGAGAAAGGCCCGAACATGGATTATCGATCCTTTGGACGGCACGCGCGAATATTCCGAAGGACGGACCGACTGGGCGGTCCATATCGCCTTGGCGATCAATGGCGAGGCGACGGTCGGCGCGGTTGCGCTTCCAGGACGCGGTCTGGTCCTGACCAGCGCCGCTCCCTTTAACCCGTTGCAGGCGCAGGATCGTCCGCGAATGGTGGTCAGCCGGACACGACCCGGGGCTGACAGTGTGGCGGTCGCCCAAGCTCTCGATGCGGAGTTGATCCCGATGGGCTCTGCTGGAGCCAAGGCTATGAGCGTTGTCTGCGGCGAGGCCGAAATCTATCTGCACAGCGGGGGCCAGTACGAGTGGGACTCCTGCGCCCCGGTGGCGGTGGCCAAGGCATGTGGGCTCCATGTGTCACGAATCGATGGGAGTCCCTTGATCTACAACTGTGCCGATCCGTATCTGCCGGACCTCCTTATCTGCCGCCCGGAGTGGGCGGACCGGACCCTTACACTGGTATCGGGGGTGACGCGCACCTGAGTGGCTCCCTTGGGGCGGGACCTCCGCTAGCTGGAGCTCTGTAACGGCACTTGTCAGGCCGGGAGAGACAGGAAGGCGAGTGACGCCAGACGGGTTTTGATGCCCAGGACAACTGTGGGCGAATATCCCGCTGACGCAGGTGTTTTCCGGGCTAATGATAGAAGAGCACGAGACTAATGGGGCAGGCTCATGTGCTTAACAGTAACGGCGGCAGAGAAACAGAAGGCCAATAAATCTCTCATAATAATCGCCTAGCAATTTGGTGGTGGGAGATCCCATGGTCGGAATGACTCGAAGGAAGACGCGATGACTCCTCCAGAACGAAAAAAGCCTACACGCGTGCTGATCACGGGCGGAACCGGTTCTTTCGGAAAAACAATGTTGCGTGATCTCCTCACAGACGGAATCGAGGAGGTCCGCATCCTCAGTCGCGACGAGGAAAAGCAGGACGCGCTCAGAAACGAACTGCGCGATGATCGGGTGCGCTGTTATATTGGAGATGTACGCGACCGTGGCGCGGTGGATCGAGCCGTCCAGGGCGTAGATGCGATTTTCCACGCAGCGGCTCTAAAACAAGTGCCAAGCTGTGAGTTTTTTCCCCACGAAGCTGTCCTGACTAATGTGGTGGGTTCGGAGAATGTCATTCGATCCGCGATTTCTGCTAAGGTGCAGAGCGTGGTTTGCCTCTCCACCGACAAAGCCGTGTTTCCCGTTAACGCCATGGGCATGACCAAGGCGTTGATGGAGAAAACAGCGCAGGCCGCCGCAAGGACGTTGGGACCCGATGGCGACACCAGAATCTCGGCGGTCCGCTACGGCAATGTGATGTATTCGCGGGGCTCGGCGATCCCGCTGTTCGTGCGCCAGATCAAATCGGGCAAGCCGATCACCGTGACCGAGCCGACGATGACCCGGTTCCTGATGCCGCTGCGCTACAGCGTGGCCTTGGTTCACCATGCCTTTCAGCACGCCAACCAGGGCGATCTGTTTATTAAAAAAGCGCCGGCATCGACCATTGCCGACTTGGTCTCGGCGCTCAAAGAGTTGTTTGATGTCCCCAACCATCCGGTGGAGATCATAGGCTGGCGCCACGCCGAGAAGCTCTACGAAACCCTTGCGAGCGCTCAGGAGCTCGGCAGTTCTGAGGATATGGGAGAGTATTTCCGTATCACTCTCGACATGCGGGACCTTAACTACAAGCCGTATTTTTCCGAGGGAGAGTCAGAGACAAAGCTGCAGGAGGACTATCACTCGCACAATACTGAACAGCTGGATGTCGCTGGGGTGAAGGAGCTGCTTCTGACTCTGCCGGAGATTCGGGCCGAACTGGAAAGCCGGGGCGGGGCGCGTTGATGCGGATTGTCATAACCGGGGCGGGTGGATTGATCGGCTGGCATGCCGGGGCCCGTATGCATGCAGCGAACTGCGCCGCCGGGTTCAAGGGTGAACCAGCCCCCTTCGAGATCGTCGCCCTCGATCACGCGGCCTTCGACGACGACGAAGCGCTCGCCGAGGCTTTGACCAGTGCGCAGGGCGTGTTGCATTTCGCTGGCGTCAATCGCGCGCCCGACGAAGAGATCGAGGCGGCGAACCCGGCCATCGCCACGCGCCTTGCCTCGGCCTGTCGAAAAGTCGGTGCGACGCCGCATGTTATCTATGCAAACTCGACCCATGCGGCCAGCGACACCCCCTATGGCCGGTCGAAGCGCCGCGCCGGTGAAATCCTGGCGCAGGAACCGGGGCGTTACACGGATCTGATCTTGCCGCACATCTTCGGCGAAGGCGCGCGCCCCTTCTACAACAACGTCACGGCGACGCTGATCGCGCAGATACTCGCCGGCGAGACGCCAAGCATCAACCCGGACGGTCGCGTGCAGTTGCTGCATGCCGGGGCCGCCGCGCAGGCCGCCATCGACGCGGTGCTCGCGGGCGCCACGGGACGGATCGAGCCAGCATCCCGCCCGACGTCGGTGCCCGATCTCTATGAGGCGCTGAAGCGCTTCCATGACGGATATCTGGCGAACATCTACCCGGACATCTCCGACCCGTTTGACCGCGACCTGTTCAATAGCTACCGCGCCGCCACCTATCCGGGGGGCTGGCCCCGTCCGCTCCGCCTGCATACCGACCCGCGCGGCGCCTTGTTCGAAGCCGTCAAGGGCGGCGGGGGGGGGCAGACCTTCCTGTCGACCACACGGCCCGGCGTCACGCGTGGCGATCACTTCCACCTCAACAAGGTCGAGCGGTTCCTGGTCGTTCAGGGCGAGGCGATTATCCGCATCCGCAAGGTCCTGTCGGACGAAGTCTGGGAATACCGCGTTTCGGGAGACGCACCCGCGCCGGTCGACATGCCGACCCTGCATACCCACTCGATCGAGAACACCGGCGATACTGACCTGCTGACACTGTTCTGGACGCACGACGTCTTCGATCCGTCCAGCCCCGACACTTTCGCTGACAAGGTGATGAAATGACCAGGCTGAAGGTGATGACGATCCTTGGCACCCGTCCCGAGATCATTCGGCTGTCGCGGGTGATGGACCGTCTGGACCGCTACACGGACCACATTATCGTCCACACCGGACAGAACTGGGACTACGAGCTGAACGAGGTCTTCTTCGAGGATCTCGGCGTGCGCAAACCCGACCACTTTCTGGGAGTCGGTGGCGGCACTCTGGGGGAAACTCTTGGCGGCATCCTGGCGCAGACCGAAAAGGTGCTGGCCGAGGAGCGGCCCGAGGCGGTGCTGATCCTCGGCGACACCAATTCGGCGATCTCGGCGATCATGGCGCGGCGGATGAAGATCCCGGTGTACCACATGGAGGCCGGCAATCGGTCGTTCGACCGCAACGTCCCCGAGGAGACCAACCGCAAGCTGGTCGACCACATCGCCGACTTCAACCTAGTCTATACCGAGCACGCAAGACGGCACCTGCTTTCCGAGGCTATCCAGCACCGGCGCATCTACCTGACCGGATCGCCGATGCGCGAGGTGCTCGAACACTACCGTCCTCGGATCGAGGCTTCGGACGTGGTGTCGCGGCTTGGTCTCGTCAACAAGCGGTATTTCATCGTTTCGCTGCACCGCGAGGAAAACGTCGACAACACTCAACGGCTCGGCTCGTTGGTGGACACGCTGAACGCGCTGGCGGAAAATTACGACATGCCGATCATTGTCTCGACCCACCCCCGCACGCGGAAACGGCTGGACGCCCTCGGCGATCGCGCACTGGACGCGCGCGTGAAATGGATGACGCCGTTCGGCTTCCATGACTATAACAGCCTGCAGGTGAATGCATTTTGTGCCATATCCGATAGTGGCACCATCGCCGAGGAGGCCTCCATTCTGGGCTTTCCGGCGATCACCCCGCGTGACGCCATCGAACGCCCGGAAGGACTGGATGCGGGGTGCATAATCATGACCGGACTGGATCAAGGCGCGATCCTGTCAGGGGTCGATTCGATCACACGGAGTTTTGCCGAACGTCAGGCCGCGGCCTTGCCGCAACCGGTTCCCGCCGACTACTGCATCACCAACACCGCCGAGCGGGTGGTCAATCTGGTCCTCGGCACTGCGCGACTTTCCAATGCCTGGGACGGAATTCGCTCGAACGGAAATGCGGGGCAATGACGCCGTCGAAGGGGCAACTGGCGCTGAAGCGCGCGCTTGACGTGGTGTTGTCGGGCGTCGCGCTGCTGATTTTATCGCCGTTGTTCCTGGGGCTCGCGCTGTTCATCAAGTTTCGCAGCCCGGGCCCGGTGTTCTTCCGGCAGTCCAGGGTGGGGCTGGGCGGCGAGGACTTGTTACTTCTAAAATTCCGCTCGATGCACAGCAACGCTGCGGCCCTGCCTAACGCCGCGACGACCCGGCGCGCAGACCCACGGGTGTTTCCCGGTGGAGAAGCGATCCGCAAATACAAGCTCGACGAACTCCCGCAGATCGTGAACGTCCTGCTCGGAGACATGTCGCTGGTCGGCCCTCGACCGACGGTGCGCGAGGATTACGAGCGGATGACCGACGAGCAACGCCGCCGCGTCAGCGTTCGCCCCGGCTTGAGCGGTCTCGCACAGATCAGCGGCAACACCGCACTCAGCTGGCCCCAGCGTATCGTTCTGGATCTCGAATACATCGACGATCTGTCGGTCTGGAACGATATCAAGATTATCGTGCGGACCTTCGGGCTGATCGTCTCGGGGCGGGCCGATACCCACCCGGCAAGTGACGACGAGTGGAGCTGAGCGATGGCCGCACCGAGAATCATCTGCCTTGGGATGAACGAAGAAAGCGAAATGGCGATTGCCGCTCTGGTGTCTGCCGGAGCCGAGATTTGCGCGATTGCCGGATTACCGGCCGAGCGCGCGGGAAACGTCTCGGATTTCGTCGACCACGCCGCGGTCGCCTCGCGGCTCGGTGTCGTGTTTCTACCAGTATCCGACGTCAACGCGCCCGAGACCCTGACAGCATTCCGGGCCACCGGGGCCGAGATGCTGTTTGTTCTCGGCTGGAGCCAGCTCCTCGACGCGGCGACCCTCGAGACCTTTCCGCGCGGCGTCGTCGGCAGCCATCCGTCCGAGCTGCCCTACGGTCGCGGACGGGCGCCGATCCCCTGGACGGTTCTGGAGGACCGGCGCAGGAGCGCGGTGACCCTGTTCCGCATGACCAGTGGTGTCGATGACGGTGCGATTCTGAAACAGACGGCCTTCGAGATCCCGGACCGCCCGACTGCGCGGATCGTCTACAATCTCGTCGCCGAGACCCTCGCCCGCAGTTTCGCCGAACTCTATGGCGAATTCGCCGCGGGAAGCGTGACCGAGGTTCGCCAGGATATGGGGCGCGCAAGCTGGCGATCGAAACGGGTGCCAGCGGACGGCTGGATCGATTTTCGGGCCGGGGCAGAGGCGATCGACCGGCTGGTGCGGGCGGTTTCCGACCCCTTTCCGGGGGCCTACTCCTATCTCGTCGGAGAACGCGCGGTGTTTCAAAGTTCCAGCCCCGCGAGCGGAAACGATCTGCGGCGCAAGGGCATGCCGGGTCAGGTGCTGGCGCGACGCCAGGGCATGATCCTCGTTCAGGCGGGCGATGCCCCGCTCTGGCTCAGCGAGCCCAGCCTTCCGGCCGACCGTCCTGGCCGCGCGCGCCTCGGCGATCGCTTCGGATTTCACGTAGAAGATGAACTTTACGCCTTGCGCGAGCGCCTGGCAAAACTTGAGCAACGGTTGAACGAATGATTCTCAACTCACGCAGAACCCTGGTTGTCGTCGCCCATCCCGACGACGAAACACTGGGCGCCGGCGGCACGATCCGCCGGCTGGTCGATGCGGGCGCGCAGGTTGACCTTCTGATCGCCACCGACGGCTCGTCGGCCCAGTTTGAGAACGACATGGAGGCGCGCAACCGCCGCAGTTCTCATCTCGACAGGGCCTGCGAGATTTTGGGAATTAGCCGCCGCATGGTGCTCGATTTTCCCGACATGCGCCTCGACACCGTTGCCCATATCGAGCTGAACCGGGCGATTGGCCAGGCGGCCGACGCGGGCAACTACGACACCATTCTGACCCACCACCCCGGCGATGTGAACATGGATCACAGGCAGGTTTTCAACTCAGTAATGGTGGTCGCGCGACCGGTGCCCGGTGCTATCATCCGAACCTTGGCGACGTTCTTCATCAACTCCTCGACTGAATGGGGAGCGCCGCACGCGAACGGCGCCTTCTCTCCGAACCTTTTCGTCGACGTCGACAGGACGATTCACCAGAAGCTGGCCGCGCTCGCAGCCTATGAAGACGAGTTGCGCCCCTGGCCGCATCCGAGAAGCGTAGAGGCAGTCCGGGCCAGGGCGCAGACCGTCGGCAGCGAAGTCGGTGTCGGCCACGCCGAGGCCTTTCAGCTGATCCGCGGGCTGGTCGGAGAACCGGGGGTGACCAGATGAACGCAGACAACGGGAGCCGCGACGAGCCCCTCGGCTTCACGCCGCTGGTGATCGTTGGCGCAGGCCGTTCGGGCACCAACGCCCTGCGTGATGCTCTGACACGACTGTCCGGATTCGCCACCTGGCCGTGCGACGAGATCAACCCCATCTGGCGGCACGGCAACCTGGACTGGCCGAATGACGAGATTCCGCCCGAGCGGGCCACGCCGGCGGTTCGACGCTCTGTCCGAAATGCGTTCCGTCGCATCTGGCGGCAGCAGGGCCGGCCTGAATTCGTCGTCGAGAAGACATGCGCCAACACCCTGCGCGTGCCGTTCGTCGATTCCATTCTACCCGAGGCGCGCTACATCCATATCGTTCGCAACGGCATCGACATCGTCGCCTCGGCGCAGAAACGCTGGCGCGGCGAACTCGAGATGCCAGGCCTGCCCTACTTCCTGGCCAAGGCTCGCTATGCGCCGATCGGCGACCTGCCACGGTATGCGGTCTCGGCCCTGCGGAACCGGTTGGCGGTCCGTCTGGGCCGGAAGGAACATTTCGATTCATGGGGGCCGCGCTTTCAGGGAATCGAGGCGCTATCAGATGCGCCACTGGACGAAATCGTCGCGCGGCAGTGGGCCGCCTGTGTCCGGGCCAGCGATGAGGCCTTTTCGGCAATCGAGCCGGGCCGGGTCTTGCAGTTGCGCTACGAAGACTTCACCAACGACCCCGCTGGCAGCCTGACCCTGGTTGCACGTTGGCTGGGAACCGCTCATGCCGACGATGCCCTTGCATCGGCTGCATCGTCGGTCCGGGCGACCTCGGTGGGAAAAGGTATGGCGTTGGCCGAAACGCTGCCTGCCGCGGTGCGGAATGTTCTTGATGCACCGATGCGTGCGCACGGCTATTTGAAGTAGGAATTCATCATGCGGATTTGGCTTTCTAGGCCGCACATGTCCGGACGCGAGCGGGTTTATGTCGAGCAGGCGTTCGACAGCAATTTCGTCGCCCCGCTTGGGCCGCAACTCGACGCCTTCGAGTCGTCGGTGTCCGAGTATCTGGGAGGGGGCCTCCAATGCGTCGGACTGTCCTCGGGCTCGGCGGCGCTTCACCTTGCGCTTCGGCTGGTTGGGGTCGGGCCCGGCGACGAGGTCTGGATTTCGTCGATGACCTTCGCCGGGGGAATCTTTCCCGTGCTCTATATGAACGCCACGCCGGTGTTCTTTGATCTCGATCCGGCGACCTGGACCATAGATGTCGCACAGCTTGGCGCGGCGCTTGCGCAAGCTGCGCGTGATGGGCGTTTGCCCAAGGCGATCGTGCCGACCGACCTTTACGGACAAAGCGTCGATCTCGACGCGCTGGAAGATCTGGCGCAGCGATACGGCGTCAAGCTCGTGGTGGATTCTGCCGAAAGCCTGGGAGCGTCCTACAAGGGCGGACGTAAGTGCGGCACCGGCGGCGACGCATCGATCTTGTCCTTCAACGGAAACAAGATCATCACCACATCGGGCGGCGGGATGCTCGTAACCAGGTCAAAGGAGATTGCGGATAGTGCGCGATTCCTGTCGACACAGGCGCGCGATCAAGCGCCGCATTACGAGCATTCTACCTTCGGCTACAATTATCGCCTGTCGAACATCTGCGCGGCCATCGGCGTCGGCCAGATGGAGGTGCTTGACGACCGCGTCGCAGCCCGCCGGCGAATTAACGAACGCTATCGCGCCGGACTCAACCGGCCTGGCATCGCTTTCATGCCCGAACCCGAGGGGTACCATTCCTCCCGCTGGCTTACGGCGATCACGGTCGATCCGGCGATCTGCGGCCTGACGCGCGAAGACCTCCGCGAAGACCTCCTGACGCACCAGATCGAGTCCCGGCCGCTGTGGAAGCCCATGCATATGCAACCGCTGTTCGAGGGTGCGCGGTATGTCGGTTCAGGGGTCGACGAAGCGATGTTCGCGAATGGCCTGTGCCTGCCTTCAGGCAGTGACATGAGCGAGGTTGAACAGTCCGAGGTGATCGACCGGATCAGCGCGAGGCTCGACCGGGCCTGACATCATGAAAGTGCTGCTCACTCATCGCTACTTCTGGCCCGATACGGCGCCCTACGCGATCATGCTTCGCGCGATCGGCGACGCCTTGGCCGAAACGGGGCACGAAGTGCACACCTTCTCGTCGATCGCATCCTATCGTGTGTCCGCGGACCCGGGCGCCCGACGCGAAAAATTGGGCGCGCTGAACGTCAATCGCGTGTGGGCCTTCTCCGGCGAGAAGACCAACCTGTTGAAACAGTTGGCAAATGTCCTGATCTACTCTGTGGCCTTGTTTGCCGAGGTACTGCGTGTGCGGCCCGATGTGGTCACCGCGTCGACCTTTCCGCCGATCGCCGCCGCCTGGTCGGCCAGCCTCGCGGCGCGACTGGCGGGTGCGAAATTCGTTTACCACCTGCAGGACATTCACCCCGAAGTGTCGCAGATTAGCGGCGGCCGGCTGGGGCGTGGCGTGGCGATGCGCCTGCTGCGCTGGATGGACAACCAGACCCTGCGCCGCAGCGATGCGATCATCGTCCTGTCACAGGATATGGCGGAGACCCTGGCGGCACGCGAGCTGGGCGACCTGCCGCTGCATGTGATCAACAATTTCTCGCTGGACCTGGCGGGCGACACCAGGGCGGCGCCGCCAGAGGCGCTGTGCAAGGCCCCGGGCAAACGGCGCATCATCTTCGCCGGCAATCTTGGTCGCTTCCAGAACCTGGACTTGCTCGCCGAGGGCGTGTCGCAAGTTTTGGCCCATGAACCGGACCTCGAACTGCTTTTCCTTGGCGACGGCGTCATGGTGGCCGATCTCAAGCGGCGCTGGGGCCGCAACCCGCAGATCCGGTTTGCCGACTTCCTGCCTTTCGAACAGGCGCGCGAACTGATCCGCGACAGCGATGTCGGCCTGGTCTCCTTGTCGCCCGGAATCTATCGCGTCGCTTTTCCCTCGAAAGTCATGACCTACCTCGGCCTCGGCGTGCCCATCCTCGCGCTGGTCGAGCCGCAAAGCCAGTTGGCCCGCTCCCTTGCAGCGTCCGGACTTGGCGCGTTCCCCGAGACCGGCGCCCCCGAAGCCGTGGCTGCAGCCCTTGAGGGGCTTCTGGCGCAAGGCATCCGGTCGGAAGCGGTCTCGGATTGGTACGAAGCCAATGCCGGATTCGACCGGGTTACGGCGCAATGGAAACAGATCCTCGCGGACTTCGTACGGCCGTCCGGAAGAAGAGCGACGACATGACAGGGACCCCGCGGCATCTGGTGATCGATGGCCTGAATCTGACGCGCGGCGGCGGCGTCGTCGTGATGGAGAGATTGGCCCGGGCCTTCAAAGCTGCCGGCTATGAGGTGACGGTGTTGACCGCTCGCGAGCTGCCGGGCGTGGATCTGGAACAACACGGAATCAGATGTCTGGTCCGGAAGGAGGCCAGCGGCGCAGTGCGCGCATCGCTATTCCGCCGGTTCCAGCTCTCGGCCCTGGTCAAGCGGATCGGCGGGGATGCGCTGTTGGGATTCAACTACTTCAGTCCCGTCACTATCCCTCAGGCGACCTACCACATAAACGTCATCCCGTTTCTGGACTTTCCGGCGCGTCGAGCCGCTGTCGGACTCGGACGGGCCGTAATGCAGAACCGGATGGCCGTCGCGGCTCTTCGCAAGTCCACCATCAACCTGTTTGAGTCGGAGCACGTGCGCGACCTCGCATCCGCGACGGTGCAACGGATCCACAACCCCGTGGTGGCCCATATCGGGGTGAAATTCACCGCACACACCGCCGCCAGCGCCGCCAACCGGCTAACCGGCCCGTTCATCACGGTGACCAGCGGGGCCCGGCACAAGCGCAACGATCTGACGGTGTCCTTCTTTCGCAAGCTTCTGATGAAGGACCCTCTCGCGCGCCTCGAAGTCGTCGGCGACCCCGAAGCGATCCGCGCCGGTTTGTCCGTGGATGACTGCCGGTTCCTGGATGAATGCGGGTTGGCCCGCTTTCGGGGATACATTGCGCATGACGAGCTTTTTGCGCTGCTCTCGCAGGCGCGCGGCCTTGTGACCTTTTCCGAACTGGAAAGCTTCTTCATGGTCGGGATCGAGGCGATGGCCGTTGGCTGCCCGGTGATCGGAGCTGACAACTCCTCGATCCGTGAAAGCTTGGGCGATGCCGGTCTCCTGGTGCCGTCGGGCGATGTCGACAGCGCTGTTGAGGCGGCGCTCGGGTTGGACACCGCCGGCGACTTCGAGCGGCTGGGGGTTGAGAGCCGGGCCTGGGCCAGCCGCTTCGACGCCGAGCGGTGTGCGGCTGAATTTGTAGAAAAATTTGAACGTGGCATCCCTGCCGTGGCAAGGCGCGAACACGATCACGAGGACGTATTCAAGTGAGTCTACCCCAGCGGATCAGGGCCTTTGTGCAACGCAACCGCGGCGCAGTGCTGCGCAACGCATGGCAACAGGCTGTCGTCCGGGTCTGGGTCCGCTACCGGTTGTGGCGCGTGATCGGCCCGCTCATGAAACCGCGCGAACCCGAGTCCTGGGTGTTCATGGGGGGATGCTACAATTCGGGCACGACGATCCTGCGCGAGATGATCGGAGCCCATCCCGAAGTCGCCTCGCTACCGCGCGAAGGCGTCGAAATGACCGACGCCTTCCCTGATCTCGAGGCGGACGGATGGGTCCGGATGTGGTTCCGGGATGCCGCTAGGTCCGATCTGTCCCATAAGGATCCCGTTGCCCTGGCGCGTCGCGCGAAGCGCGATTGGTCCCCGTGGTGGCGTCGCGGTGCGCGTGTTTTCATCGAAAAATCGATTGTCCACGGCGCCTGGATGCCGACCCTCGATGCCGGCTTCCCCAATGCGCACTTTATCGGCGTGATCCGTAATGGCTACTGCGTCTGCGAAGGCATCCGGCGGCGGGCTCGGCCCTATGGCGCCGCGCGCGAGATTCTAGGCCGGGATGAATATCCCATTGACGAGGTTGGTCGGCAGTGGGTGTTCGCCAACCAGGTTCTGATGCGCGACAAGTCCCGGGTCCGCAACTACCGGGAAGTCCATTATGAAGACTTCACCGCGCGGCCAGTCGAGACCCTACGGGCCCTGTTCGCATTCATCGGCGTCGATCCAGATGCAGTGACGACGGAGCCCGATGGGACCATCGTCATCGGGGCGCGTCAGTTCCGGATTCGAAACCAGAACGCCGAAAGCCTCGCGCGTCTCAACGATGACGACCGGGTCGCATTGGGAGCGGTGATCGACCCGCTCATGAAGCAGTTGGGCTATCAGGAAGGAGGCCGGTCGTGACCAAAGGACGAATTCGCCTGTCCCTGGATTTCGAATGCGGATGGGGCGTGGCCCAGGGGGGCGACTGGAGAGGAGTCGAGGCCGCCGGCGTCTATCGTGATCTGCGCCCCGCCTTGCGCCGGTTCGCGGAACGGCTTGACGAACTGGAGCTGTCCTTTACCTGGGCGGTGGTCGGCGGCATGGTCGACGAACCCGGGCACAGGGATGTCTCGCATTTGCGCGGCGGGTTTGCCCGCGACATGGCCGTCTTCCTCGCCGAGGCCGAAGAGCCGACGGTCGATGGCCGCGATCTTCTGGACATCGTAACCGGCCTGCGCACCCCTCAGAGCTTCGGCACTCATACCTATACGCATCTGCTGTTCTCGGATCCTGAACAGGGCGCTGACGTGATCGCCGAGGACCTTGCGCGGGCGGGTGCAGTCAACCGCCGTCTCGGCCTAGCGGCCACCCGCCTAGTCTTTCCGCGCAACCATTCGGGGCATCTGGAAAAGGTCGCCGAGGCCGGGATCACCCATGCCCGGATGCCCCCTGTAAACGCGCCCGACCCGACGGCGCGCCCGGGACCTTTGCAACGGGCGATTTCGCTCGCCACGCGGCCGATTGCATCCGTTGTCGAAACCAAAGATCGGACTGGAGTGACGCTACACTTTGCCAGTGAATTGCTGAACTGGGGTGCATCAGCGTCGCCAGTCAAACGTGCTCTCATTCGCCGGCGAAGGGAACTCGCGGTCGAAAAGGCCGTCGGCGGCGAGGATATCCATTTCTGGATTCACCCGTTCGATTTGGTTCAGACCAAGGGTCTGGGCGAAGAGATGAGGGAGTTGTTGTCAACGATGGCATCCCTGCGGGACCGTGATCTCATCGAGATCGGTGGGTTTTGATGGCCGTTGCTCCTTTTTTCATCGTGGGTTGCGGTCGGTCCGGGACCACCCTGCTCAAGTCGATCGTGTCGGCGCATCCCGCGCTTTTCGTGATGCCTGAGACTTTCTTCTTCAGAAGCATCTCTCCAAATATTCCCCGCTGCGGATTAGAGCCGTGGCGCGCTGCATCGGGTTGGTGGCTCGCGGATATGGGCATTACTCCGGACGGCCTCGAACCGGCCGTGAAGGCGAGAATGGCCTCAGGCGCCTCTAGGGAATGCTCTGTGCTTGGGGCGATATTCGACTTTCACGCAGCCGCGAACCCTGGCGTGGCAATCGGCGAAAAGACGCCCGACCATGTCAATCACATTGCGCGCATCCGCCAGTGCTTTCCGAACGCCAAGATCATACAGATCATCCGCGACCCGCGTGCGGTTGTCGCGTCGTTTCGAAAAGTCAAAGTGGGTTCGAACGCCATTGCCGACATCACGGCGGAATGGGCGCGAACTGAAGAGATTCTCGAGCTTAACACTGATAGCAATCAGTTCCTCGCATTGCGCTACGAAGACTTGGTATCCAATCCGGAAGCGCAGATCCGCGAGGTTTGCGCGTTCCTTGGCGTTGAGTGGACAACGAAGGTGTTGAATTTTCACAGTCGCAAGGACGCCAATTATGCGCCAGAACAGGCGCATCACGAGAACACTCGAAAGCCGTTGTTCTCCGACAGTGTAAATAGCTGGCGAGATGTGTTGTCCCCCAATGAGGTTGGACTGATTGAATCGGCGCTGAGTGCCGGCATGCAGAGGCAAGGCTATTCGCTGGAGGGCGGCAAGGTGGCTTTACCATCCCTGCAGATGGGACTTAGCCGGTTGGGCGGGCTCGCGCACCGATTCCTCGTGCGGATTCCGAGGCAACGAATTAAGGCTGTCAAAGCGCGAAGGCGCCTTGCTCGTGAAAGCTCACGGGGATGAACGCGCTTTTCCGCGCCGAGCGCGGCAGAATCCTGTCGAACTACGCGCAGCTGTTTGGCGGTCTCCTGATCGGGCTTCTTGTTACGCGCATGCTGTTGGGCGCCGGGGAGCAGTTATTCGGCGTTTATATTACGATCACGGTCGGCATGGGTGTTTCGATCATGCTGACCGAACTGATGCGCATGGGGTTTGTCCCCGTGCTGGGCGCCAGTGTTTTCCAAGGAAAAGTCGTCGACATTCCGGAGTTTCGCGACGACCTCTTCGCCGCCTTCGTGATCTCAATTTGTGCTGCGATCCTTGGCGCCGGAACCATGGTGCTGCTTGGCGTCTGGCTGCTTTCGGATCTGGCTTCGCCCGCGCTGGAGAGGGCGGCCTGGACGTTTCTCTGGCTCAGGATCGCGATGATGGGCGCCATCGTCTCTCTGACACCAGCTATGGCCGTGCTTCTCGTCAGCGGAAGACAACCCTTGTTCAATTTCTTCCTGTTTTTGGAAAGGCTAAGCGAATTCGCGGGCGTTGCGATTCCATTGTGGCTGCTCACAGGGGCAAACTATTCTGAAGCTGATCGTTTGGCGCAGATCGGAATCGGCATTGCCGCGCTGACCGTTGCGACCTACCTCGTGGCCACGGTGGCTGCGTTTGCACCGGGACCGGAGTTCCGTCCGCGGTTGAGAATGCCGCGACCGAGCGTCATCCGCCTCATGCTGAAACGGATCGGATGGAGCAGCCTGCAAACAATCTCCATGAACATGTATGTGCGACTTGACGTGCTGATCGTGGCAGCCTTCCTCGGACCGGTCGGAACCGTCGCGCTTGGCGTCGCCATTCGCTTGATGGGATATGTGCGGCAGGCCACGATCGGATTGGTGAACGGGCTGGATGCGACATTCGCCAATCTTCACGGACAGAAGCGCCGCAAAAGGGGTCAGGATGATGAAGGCCGGGAAACGTCGCTACGGCTCCTTGCCATGTCCACCTCCTTGCAGGGAGGCGTCGTATTCCAGCTGGGCGTTCTACTATTGATGCTCAGGGAAGACATCGTGCAGCTCTGGATCGGTGATCTCTTGGGGGGAGCGGGTCTGGCCAGTTCGGTCAATGAGATCGCGGCCTTGTCCAGCCTTATGATCATCGGCATCGGGTTCCGGAGCCTGAACCTGGGCTGGATGACGGCAATGACCGGAAGCGGAAACGCAAGGCATTTCACGCCATGGTTGCTGCCTGGAGCGCTGGGCAATGTCGTGATCCTTTTGGCCTGGGCCTATCTATGGCCTAAGACCTTCTCGGTTATGTCTGTCGGGTGGGTATTTCTCGCTTTGCAAGCGATCACCCATGTCTTCATTATCCCGATTGTCAGCGCTCGCTCGTTCAACTGTAAAGTATTGCATCTTGTAAGACCGCTCTTGTTGCCTCTCATACTAGCCGCCGTGACCTGTGGCGTTGCGCTGGGCTTAAAGGCACTTCTCGCCGATCTTCCGAAAGGGTGGAACGCCGTTGGGGTAGTGATTGCAGTCTCTGCGGGCTTTGCGCTGAGCTTGTTGATGACGCTTCGTCAAAGGCCCACTTGAATGACGTACAATGTGGCCCACCAACGGGGCGGATCGTCGCCTAACATGACCCTGCGAGGGGTGAGCGGAGTGCTGGCAACCTCTGCCGTGCTGCTCGCGCCGTTTACCTGGAGCTATATTGGATCGATCGGCGGCGTTTTGATCCGCGCGGTCGATATATTGTTGCTGATGTCGCTCCTGGTCATGGCCCTAAGGCTTCGGCTGGCGATTTTGCCCATTCTTGTGCCTGCCTGCTTGTTCGGATTGATCTGCCTGAGCTTCCTGCGGGCGATAATTCACAACGACCCGGAGTCGACGGTTTCGGCCCTTAAGATCGGCTACTATCTGATTTCAGTGCTGGTTCTGGCGACAACTTTCCGGGAAATGGCAAGCAACCGCGACCATAAATCCATTCTGTATGCGCTACTTTTGGTTTCACCTATCCTGATCATATTTCTGATCGGGGTGGGAGAAATTTTCCTTAACTTGCTGCAATCACGATCACTTTTGAGCATGTCGCAGGTCATGTTCCGGGGCTGGAACGAACTGTTTTCACAAAACCTGTTTGGGGTCTCTGATTTCCGTCAGGTCGTGGGGGTCGAGTTTCGCAATTCGGCCGGGATGGCCTTCATGGTCGCAGCCCTCTTCTTCTTTATGTGGGATGGAAAGATCAATCGAGCTACGACCATTATACTGATGGTCATCGCGGCGATGATGTTCTCACGATCAGTTTGGTTGATTCAGCTTTTATTCTTCGCCCTAGTGATTCTGCGCGGACGAGGTGCCAGCCGCGCCGCATGGCTGTTTGTCATACTGTGCGGTGCGGTCGCGGCCTTCCTCGCTCCGGCATTCAACGAGGCTCTTTCAGATCGCATTAATTCGCCCCTAGGCCGATCCGAGATGCTCGACGCCGCACTGAGCGAGTTCAACTCGTCCGTCCTTTTCGGTAGAGCCGAGGGGGCACGGGTCGTTCTGGGCGATGGTGAATACAATGACGTGCACAACGTGCCGCTAGCTTTCGCACTGAAAACCGGGATCCTCGGCTTTCTGCTATCCGTGACTATCGCATTAAGCTTCCTCGCGACTGCGGTCTCCCGGACAGTTCTGCTGTTCTCCCGCAAGCCGGTCGATCATAAGCGAACGATCGTAGTGATCCTGTTGTCGACCATCTTGTTTGTGCGACCGCTGGTCTCTGCCAGCCACGACATCTATTTCTCTATCGGCGAGTGGTGTGCACTGGCGATACTCCTGGCGTTGCAGAAAGAGTTGGGTTGCCAGCGTCGTATGCAGGCGGCCCAAATTGCACAGCCCGCGGTAAGCAGGGGGCATCGTCAGCGGTAACCCATGGCGGAGCTTTCTCAGCAGAAGCTCCTTACGGTCTTGCATCTTGGGACTCCTGTGACCCTAGCGATGCTGGTTGAACAAGTACGATTAAGCGCGATGCGCGGGCGGCCACTTGGCGGATGGTCCGAACGCACTGTCCGTTCAAGCGAGCAGGGGCCATGAATTCTATCTCACTGTCCAAGATATCAACCCGCTTCCTAGTCACCGGCACCGCCGGCTTTATCGGCTTCCATCTGGCGCGCCGCCTGCTCGAGGATGGCCATCAGGTCGTCGGCGTCGACAACTTCTCGGACTATTACGACATCACGCTCAAGGACGGGCGCAATGCCATCCTCGAAGGTTATGAGGGCTTTCGGGTCGAGCGCGTCGCGCTGGAGGATGCCGAGGCCCTGAACGCCGCCTGGGAGAAGGCGAAACCCGAGGTCGTGGTCCACCTGGCGGCGCAGGCGGGCGTCCGCTACAGCATCGACCATCCGGAGGTCTATGTGGCCTCGAACCTGGTCGGCACCTTCAATGTGCTGGAATGCGCGCGCCGCCATCCGGTCAAGCACCTGCTGGCCGCCTCGACCAGCTCGGCCTATGGCGCAAATACCGAAATGCCCTTCCGCGAGACGGACAAGGCGGTGCACCCCATGACCCTGTACGCCGCCACCAAGAGCGCGACCGAGCTGATGGGCCACTCCTATGCCCACCTGTTCGGCACGCCGACCACCTTCTTCCGCTTCTTTACCGTCTATGGCCCCTGGGGCCGGCCCGACATGGCGCTGTTCAAATTCGCCAAGCTGATGCTGGAGGGCAAGCCGATCGAGGTCTACGGCCAGGGCGAGATGTCGCGCGACTTCACCTTTGTTGAGGATCTGGTCGAGGCGATCGTGCGACTGGTCGATGTGGTGCCCGGCACTGCCCCGCCGGTCGAGGGCGATACCCTGTCCCACGCGGCCCCGTTCCGGCTGGTCAACATCGGCGGCGGCAAGCCCAGCCCGCTGATGGACTATATCGCCGAGCTGGAGAAGGCGCTGGGCAAACAGGCGGACAAGCAGTTCCTGCCGATGCAGGACGGCGATGTGCCCGACACCACCGCCTCGCCCGACCTGCTGGAACGCCTGACCGGCTACAAGCCCGAAACCCCGATCAGCGTCGGCGTACCCGCCTTCGTGGGTTGGTTCAGACAGAGGTATAATTTGTAAGAGGTGGGTGGGATTGATCGTCGAGCCCGCATGTCGCGGCCTGTGAGATTGGCCAGCCGGACCGATCCACCGAGAGGGAGCCCCGATGCCTAACACCCCCTTTTCGCCCTGGCCCAGCTTCAGCCCCGAGGAGGTTCAGGCCGTTGCCGACGTCGTGGCGTCGAACCGCGTCAACTACTGGACCGGCGATCGCTGCCGCACCTTTGAGACACGCTTCGCCGAATGGGCCGGCACCAAGCACGCCATTGCACTGGCCAATGGCACGGTCGCGCTGGACGTGGCGCTGAAGGCGCTGGGCATCGGGCCGGGTGACGAGGTCATCACCACCCCGCGCACCTTCCTCGCCTCCGCCTCCTGCATCGTCACGGCGGGGGCTGTGCCGGTGTTTGCCGATGTCGATCCCGACAGCCAGAATATCACCGCCGACACCATCCGGGCTGTGATGACCGAGCGGACGAAGGCGGTCATCTGCGTCCATCTGGGCGGCATGCCGTGCGACATGGATCCGATCATGGCGCTGGCGGAAAAGCACGACCTCAAGGTGATCGAGGACTGCGCCCAGGCCCACGGAGCCCGCTATCGCGGCCGCAGCATCGGCTCGATCGGCCATGTCGGGGCCTGGTCCTTTTGTCAGGACAAGACCATGACCACCGGCGGCGAGGGTGGCATGGTGACCACGGACGATCCCGCCCTGTGGGACTTCATGTGGTCGTACAAGGACCACGGCAAAAGCTGGGGGGGCGTCTATGAGCGCTCGCACCCGCCGGGCCCGCGACTGGTCCACGACGGCTTCGGCACCAACTGGCGCATGATCGAGATGCAGGCCGCCCTCGGCCTGATCCAGCTGGAGCGCATGGCCGGGTGGACCGCGCGCCGCACCGAGATCGCGCTGAAGCTGGCCGAGGCCTGCGCGCCGTTTCCGGTCGTGCGGGTGCCCCTGCCGCCCGAACACGTCACCCACGCCTGGTACCGGTTTTATGCCTTTGTGCAGCCAGACCATCTGGCTGAAGGCTGGACGCGCGACCGCATCATCGAGGAGATCAATGCGCTGGGTGTGCCCTGTTTCCACGGCTCGGCGTCCGAGGTCTATCTGGAGGCGGCGTTCGACGGTACCGGCTGGCGACCGCCCCAGCGTCTGCCGGTCGCGCGCCAGCTGGGCGAGACCAGTATCGCCTTCCTGACCCATCCGACCCTCACCGACGACGAGGTGGCGAAGACGGTCGAGGCGATCCGCACCGTCCTCGGCCGGGCGTCAGCCTAAGCTTTCAGCCGCTGCCGCAGGGCTTCCAGCCAGACGGGCAGGGCGGCGCAGGCGATACCGGCGATGTCGGCGATCCAGTCCTTCCAGTCCGCATCGCGGCCGACATAGCTCTGGACGATCTCGATCCCGCCCCCGGCGAGGATCAACACCGCGATGAGGATCCCCCGTGGCATGCGGGGAAGGGCCAGCGACAGCAGCAGGGTCAGGACGAAGAAGGACAGGAAATGGCCGGCCTTGTCCCACGGGATCAGGCCCGGCCCGTCGCCGGGCGGCTCGAACGCCAGCCACAGGGTGGCGAGGGCGGAGACCAGCGTGGCCAGCCGGATCCCCCACAGGACGAGCGACGCGCCGGGCGAGGGCGCGTCGACACTTGCGGCTTCAGTTTCACTCAC